>CANRBT010000001.1 GCA_947628935.1 uncultured Roseburia sp.
ACCCCGTCGGTCGCCTCCTCCGCCGTCTCCGTGAACACCCAGCCGATCGTGTCATTGCTCTCCAGCGCCTCCACGACGCTCCCGCCGATGTTGAGGCTTACGCCCGCGACGCTCACCCCCTCGTCCTCCGAGACCACAGCCACCTTCAGGTTGGAGGTCGCATCCGGTCCGTAGGGATCCCAGTTGGAGAAAATATTAAACCATGCATACAGCGACGGAAGGATCGAAAGCCCCATGATGACGACGACCGCCACCACGTTCCGGCTGATCATCTTCACATCCGTCAAAAATATCCTACCTATATTTTTCATTGCTCCTCACCCTCTGTCTCAAGCTCCGCAGACGCATTGAGCGACTGATCCAGCCTTTGCGCGGCGCTGCGGAGATTCTCCTCCACCTCCTGCATGCCCTGTCCGATCAGCGCTTCCGGCTCCGCCTCCGCATCCATGCCGCCAAGTTCCCGCAGCTTTTCCTGCAGGTTGTAGTCCGCATACTCGACCAGGATCAGATAGACGGCCAGCGCGAACAGGGAAACGATCCAGAGGATCAGGAATACGACCTTGTTGCTCTCGGTCCAGAACAGCAGGATCAGAAAGACCAGCGGGATGATCAGGATGCAGCGGAGCCCCACCCGGATCCTTCTCTGGTTCCTCTCATGCGCCTGCTGCTCGAACTCTACGAGCTTTCCGTACAGCTGCTCAAAATTTTCCTTCTTTTCCATAACACTCTCCTCGTCACATCAGCTTGGTGTCCTCCATGCGCTCCTCCATGAAATGGTTGATGCGCACAAACGGCAGCCGGATGACCAGCCCGATCAGCAGCGCCGCCACCGCAAAGATCATGAGCTCTCCCAGATACATCATATAATCGCTCCCGTACATACCGCCGATCGTCTCGCGCATCGCATTGATCGCATAGGGGAACGGGAAAAAGATATAGATGTTCCGGTAGATCTCCGGCAGAAGCTCGATCGGGAACGTTCCGCCGGAGCCCGCGATCTGGATGACCATGACCACGACCGCAAGCGCTTTCCCGATATCGCCAAAGGCAAGCGCAAGCGAATAGATCAGCAGGGTGAACGTAAAGCTCGCCAGCGCCGCCACAAGCCAGAACAGCACCGGGTAGAGGATCTGACAGTGGAGAAGATAGATGTCCCCGACCACCACGATCGCCGCCTGCAGCTGCCCCAGCACAAAGAACAGCAGATACCGTCCGAAATAGAGCTGGTAGGACTTCGGGTCACTCAGCCCCTTCGGCTCCGCCTTCACCTTGATCAGCGCCACCAGGATCGTGCCGCCGACCCACAGCGCCAGGACCGTGTAAAACGGCGTCATCGCCGAACCGTAATTGGGGATCGGATAGACCTCCTCCGTCGTCACCTGAACCGGCTCCGCAAAAAACTCGCCATACCGCTCCGGATCACCGCCGAAGAAAGTGATGAGCGCCTGCACCTTCTCGTCGTCGTTCGCCGCCTCCAGCCGCTCCAAAAGCTCCGTCAGCCTGCCGCTCACATTGTCGATGACCGCCTTGATCTGCTCCAGGCTCTCCGTCGTGTCCGCCACGGTCGTCTCCACGCCGTCAAAGATCACGCCCATATCGTTCATCGCTTCGTTCAGGTTTCCGAGGATATTCGTGACATCCCCCAGCATCCGGGACATGCCGTTCAACACACTGTCCAGCTGCGGCACAAGGCTGTTGACATAGACGTTCTTCATGTTCGCCACAGACTGACTGCAGGTGCCGAGCACCTGGGTGAGACCGCCGACCGCAGCGTTCACAGAATCCGCCACGATCGTGCCGGACGCATCCGACACGAGCCCGCCCAGCGTGTTCTCGATATCCTGTGCGCTGCCGCCGAGCGAATCGATGTCATCCACGATCTTCTGATAGACGTCTGTCGCCTGCTCCGGCAGACGCTCCTCAATATACGCCTGCACCATACCGTTTCGCAGATCCTCCAGCTGCTGCTTGAGCTGCTTCGTATCGCTCACCGTCTGATTCAGCGCGTCCGCCGTCTGCTGCGCTCCCGCAGCAAGATTGGTATTGTTGATGTCCAACGCTATGCGGTCGATGGACGCCTTGATCCCGTCCAGGGTCTGCTGTACATTCTGGCTAAATGACGCAAGGGACGCCTGCGTATTGTTCAGGCTGCTCTTTGCGCCGGAAAATCCCCCCTCGATCTCCGTCACCTTCGCGGACAGATCCGGAATGCTGTCGTTCGCCTCCGCGACGGCATCGGACAGCGTCTCGTTCGCCGCAAGGAAGGAATCGATCAGCTTGCTGTAATCCGTCAGGTTCTCGTTCAGCCCGGTCAGCTTCTCCTCAAAGACCTCCAGCCTGCTCCTGTCCTCCAGATCCTCGGAGAGCAGGTTCGTCTCCGTAAAGATACTGTTCGTCACGACCTCGATAAACTTCGTGTTGATGCTCTGCTTTAACGTGGAGACCGCCGTGTCCGTGATCTTTGTCGCGACCGCATTGCGCTTTTCGTTTTCGTAATATGTAATCGTCGGGTTCGCAAAATCTTCCTTGAACACATTATACATACTGTATGTGAAATTTTCGCTGATGATGACCGCGGCATAGTATTCTCCGCTGTTGACGCCCTCGAGAGCCTCGTCCGCCGTCTCCGTAAAGACCCATCCGATCTTATCATTCTCCTTCAGCTCTTCCAGGACCTCGTCGCCCATATTCTCATAGGTGCCGTCCCGCAGGGTGTACCCGGCATCCTCCGTGGCGACCGCGACCTTGATGTTCGCCGTGTTCGCATAGGGATCCCAGTTTGAATAGATATTGAACCAGGCATACAGAGAAGGCAGAATACAAAGTCCTCCAGCCACGATCATCGCCAGCGGGTTTTTGATCAGTCCTTTTAGATCTGTGGTAAAGATCTTCCAGATATTTTTCATAACAAGTCTTCCCCTCAATCCTCCGATAAGGTAAAAAAGAACTTATTCCGCATCGGAATCTCCGACGCAAAATAAATTCTTTTTCCGGCAACAGATGCGCCGTCAGGCGTGCCATCCGTTGTTCGCATCCTGTTTGATTATGCCACCTTGCTCTTTGCAAGCTCAGCCAGCGTTGCAAATCCCTCAGCATCGTTCACTGCCATCTCTGCGAGCATCTTGCGGTTGATGTCCACTCCCGCCAGCTTCAGCCCGTGCATCATCTGGCTGTAGGAGATCCCGTTGAGCCTTGCCGCCGCGTTGATACGCGCGATCCAAAGCTGACGGAACTGTCTCTTTTTCTCTTTTCTGCCCGCATAGGAGCTTGCCAGCGCACGCATCACGGACTGCTTTGCCACACGATACTGCTTGGAACGCGCACCTCTGTATCCCTTTGCCAGCTTTAAGGTTCTGTTATGTCTTTTCTTGGCGCCCAGACCGCCCTTTACTCTTGCCATCTCTGATATCCTCCTATTCTCCCTATAAATACGGTAAAATCTTCTTCATGTTCTTCACGTTCGTCGCATCGACGATCGCCGGCTTCCTGAGATTCCTCTTGTTCTTGGTCGTCTTCTTCGTCAGGATGTGTCTCTTGTAAGCTTTATTTCTCTTTAACTTTCCCGTTCCGGTCACCTTGAAACGTTTTGCTGCTGCTCTGCTTGTCTTCATTTTTGGCATGGTATCTTCCTCCTTAAATTATGATTTTTTCTCTGCCAACACCATACTGATGCTTCTGCCCTCTGCCTTCGGCGCCTTTTCCACCACTGCGATCTCGCCCAGACTTGCGGCAAAATCGTCCAAAATGTGCTTGCTGGCATTCATGTGCGCCATCTCACGTCCCCGGAAACGCAGCGTGATCTTCACCTTGTCTCCCTTTGTGAGGAATTTTTTTGCGGCGTTCATCTTGGTATTCAGATCGTTGGAATCAATATTGGGCGACAGTCGGATCTCCTTCAACTCGACGGTCTTCTGCTTCTTCCTCGCTTCCTTTTCCTTCCGCGCCATCTCATACCGGTACTTCCCGTAATCGATAATCTTGCATACCGGCGGCTTCGCAGTCGGAGCGATCTTCACCAGATCCAACTCCGCTTCCTCTGCCAGCTTCATCGCTTCGTGCGCCGACATAATGCCAA
The DNA here is from genome assembly GCA_947628935.1 of uncultured Roseburia sp. Classification (GTDB taxonomy): domain Bacteria; phylum Bacillota; class Clostridia; order Lachnospirales; family Lachnospiraceae; genus Roseburia. Next base: position 4,076 of record CANRBT010000001.1, read on the forward strand.
GCTGCTCTCCGTTCACTCCTATCAGGCGGACTTCCTTATCCCTGATCTGTTCGTTAATCATTAACTCGCTAATGGTATCGTACCTCCAATAAAAAAAGTGGATAGGCAGACTATCCACTCATGATACATACCCCATCGCAGGAAAACCCCTGCAATGCCAGAACCGATGAACCGCGAGTCACGCCATTGTGCTCCGGTGAGAGTGGATCCTCTACTTTGTTTGCTGACAACTATTGTAATCTAACACAGAATTCCGGCTTTGTCAAGATTTTTTTATTCGGACTGCTCCTCGACGAGCTGGCGCAGCTGTTCGCGCTCCGCAAGACTCACCAGCGTGCCGACATCCAGCATCGCGATGAGCTCCCTTTGACGGGTCGCGACATCGCTGAAGCAGTTCCCGCCGCCGCTCATGATGACCGGCATCGGAAGTACGCTCTTGTTCTCGATCTCCACGATCTCCTTGACCTGTTCCACCTCAAGCCCGAGCTTCATCCCGTCCACGCTGGCGACCACAAGATTCTGGATCGGCTGGCTCGTCGTCACGCCGAAGCGCGCCGCGAGACTGATCACAGGAATGATATCCCCGTGCAGCTTGATAATGCCCCGAATATAGGGCGGCGCTGTCGGAACCATGGTGATATCAATCCGACTCTCAATTGACTCCACATTCTGGATGGGAATCCCATAACTGACACCATTCAGGGAAAATGTCAACAACTGCATAGTAAGCCCCCCTATCGCTCCGTCTTTTTTCTATTATAGACCTTTTTCCGCATTTAAGCAACAGAATCCTTTGACACGGCGCAGGATATCCGCTATCATGTCGATGGATGAAATCCGTTTCCCATTGACAAAAAGTATATTCGGAAAGGAGCTCCTGCACCTATGGAGACACGAACCATTGATCTGCATGTACACTCTTCCGAATCGGACGGCACGCTCACGCCGGAGGAGGTCGTCCTCGCCGCACGGGATGCCGGGCTTGGCGCCCTCGCGCTGACCGACCACGACACGGTCCAGGGCGTTCCGAAGGCGGTGTCCGCGGCCAAGCGCTGCGGCATCGAGCTGGTCCCCGGCATCGAATTTTCTACGGAATACCGGCTTCCCACAGCCGCAGGACGAAAAAAAGAGATCCATATCGTGGGGCTCCTGATCGACCCGGAGCATCCGCTCCTGCTGCAGAAGACCCGGGAGCTCCGCAGCTGCCGCGACGCGCGCAACGAGGAGATGGTCGCAGCGCTCCGGCGGGAAGGGCTCTCCATCACCATGGACGCTCTCTATCAGGAAAACCCCGGCTGCGTCGTCACACGCGCAAACATTGCGCGCTTCCTTGTCGAGCACGGGCAGATCCGCAGCATGCAGGAGGCATTTCAAACATATATCGGAGACGGCTGCCGCTGCTATGTCAGTCGTTTTTTGACGGAGCCGACGGCTGCCGTAGAGCTCATCCATGCTGCCGGGGGACTCGCCGTGCTGGCACATCCCATCCTGTACCGTCTGGATATGACAGCCTTACAGCGACTTGTGGATGCGCTGAAAGAGGTCGGACTGGACGGCATCGAAGCGATATACTCGACCTATTCCAGGGGGGAGGAGCGCCTGATACGGGATCTCGCCGCAAAGAACGATCTGCTCCTCAGCGGAGGATCGGATTTTCACGGAGAGAACAAACCCGCCATCCGGATCGGCATCGGAAAGGGAAATCTCCGCATCCCCTACGAGCTCCTTGCGGCGATGAAAAAAAAGCTTGGCAGATGACGAACCGCTAAAGGATGAACTTCTCGATGATCTCCGCAACGGCATCGTGATTGTTGTCGCGCTCCGTCACGTAGTCTGCCACAGCCTTTAACTCCGGCACGGCATTTTTCACGGCGACTCCGATGTACGACGCCTGCAGCATGGAAATATCGTTCCGCTCGTCCCCCACGGCGATCGTGCAGTCCGCCGGCATATTGAGGATCCTCGTCAGTTCCATCACGCCGGAGCCCTTGCTTGTCCCAAGCGGGCTGTATTCCAGAAAAGATTGGGATGCAAACACGCTGACACATCTTCCCCTCTCCCACGCCTGGTTCCTCTGCTGGAAGCGGATGAGCCGTTCCGTCCGGTCCACAGCGATCAGCATGACCTTGTGCGGTTCCTCCTCCAGAATATCCATAATGTTCGACGCGAGCTTGTACGTCATCGGGGCCTTCTTCAGATAATAGTCCAGCTCCCTGGTATGCCCCGTGGACAAGATATCGCTCTTATTGTAGGTGTGCGCATAGATCCCCGCACGCTTTGCGCGTTCAAACAGCTCATGTACGACATCGATCGGAATGGAGCGCTGCAGGAGCGTGCGGTCCGCCGCGCAATCGTAGAGTACAGCACCGTTGAAGGCGATCATATAGCAGCCCGGCACCGTCACGCCCAGATTTCTTGCGATCGCCCTGCCGCTCTCCACGGATCTTCCGGTCGCAAGCGCTACGTAATGCCCCTTTGCCAGCATCCGCCGGATCGCCTCACGGTTTTTTTCCGAAACAGTCCGGTCATCGCAGAGCAAAGCGCCATCCAGATCCAAAAACAATATCTTATTGTTCATTGCCTCCCCTCCTGTTCCGTCATCTCTTCTGTTATTCCGCAGGCTCCGCTGGGATGAACACTCTCTCCCGATATGCCTGACCCGCACGCGGCGCCGCTTCGACTGCCTCCCGGCAGAACTGCTCCTGCGAATTGACAAGTACCTTTCCTCTTTTGTCTATTTTCTCATAATTTCCGTCTGATTTCAAGAGGTGCGCCTTCATGTTGTCTGATAATTCAACCTCAAGAATATGTTTTACCTGACTTTGAAGCTTTTCGTCCAACACGGGGAACAAAATTTCCACACGGCGATCCAGATTGCGCGGCATCCAGTCCGCACTTCCCATATAGAGCTCTTCCTCCCCGTTATTCGCAAAATAAAAGATACGGCTGTGCTCCAGAAAATTCCCGACGATGGAACGCACCCGGATATGCTCGCTCACGCCCGGGATCCCGACCCTCAGGCAGCAGATACCGCGAACGATCAGGTCGATCTCGACGCCTGCCGCAGACGCCTCATATAACGCCGCAATGATATCCTCGTCACACAGGGAGTTCATCTTCGCAATGATGCGCGCTTCCTTGCCCTCGCGCGCATGCCTCGTCTCCCGCTCGATCAGGCTCATAAACCGGGACCGCAGCCAGATCGGCGCCAGCACCAGCTCGTTCCAGGAGGGCGGCTCCGAGTAGCCCGACAGCATGTTAAAGACCGCCGTCGCGTCCTCCCCGATGCTCTCCTGACAGGTGAAGATCCCGCAGTCCGTATAGAGCTTTGCCGTGGAATCGTTGTAGTTTCCCGTGCCAAGGTGCACATAACGCCGGATGCCGTCCTCCTCACGGCGCACCACCAGGGCGATCTTGCTGTGCGTTTTCAGACCCACGAGACCGTAAATGACATGGCAGCCCGCCTGTTCCAGCTTCTTTGCCCAGACAATGTTGTTCTCCTCGTCAAAGCGCGCCTTCAGCTCCACCAGCACGGAGACCTGCTTCCCGTTCTCCGCCGCCTTTGCCAGAGAGGCAATGATCGGCGAATGCCCGCTGACGCGGTAGAGCGTCTGCTTGATCGCCAGAACGTCCGGATCGACGGAGGCCTGCCGGATAAATTCCACGACCGGATCAAAGGTCTGGTAGGGATGGTGCAGCAAAATATCTCCCCTGCGGATCTCCTCGAACAGATCCGCTCCCGGTTCAATGCCCGGCACGCGCTGCGGCGTGTATGGACGGATGCGCAGATGGTCGCAATCCGGCAGTCCATACATCTTCATCAGAAAGGTCAGATCGATCGGTCCCGGGATCTTGTAGATATCTTCCTCCGCGACACGAAATTCATCCTTCAGAAAGCGGAGCAGCTTCCGGTCGATCGAGGACTCCACCTCCAAGCGGATGACCTCTCCCCACTGCCGGCGCTTTAACTGTTTTTGGATCTCTTCCAGCAAGTCCTCCGCCTCATCCTCGTCGATCGGCAGATCGGCGTTGCGCATGACACGGTAGGGATATGCGCACAGCACCTCATAGCTCAAAAACAGCTTCGCTATGTTGCGCTCGATCACCTGCTCCAGGAGAATAAAGCTCTGACCGTCCTCCCCGGGGACCGGCACCAGACGCGGCAGCATTCCCGGGACCTGGACCGTCGCAAATTCCACTGCGCTCTTTTGGCGCTTCTCTCCCTTTCCCTGCTTCTCCCCGTCTGCATCCTTGCGCGCGAGCAGCGCGCCGATATTCAATGTCTTATTTCGGATCAGGGGAAACGGGCGCGACGCATCGACCGCCATCGGTGTGAGCGCCGGATAGACATTCTCCTCAAAATACCGGTCCACAAAGCGCTCCTGTTCCTCATCCAGCTCCTCAAATTTCTCTATGATATGAATACCGTGACTGCGCAGCAGCGGGACGAGCGAGCGGTTATAGGTGTGATACTGGCTGTCCACAAGCTCCTTCGTATGTCTTGCGATCTCCGTCAGCTGTTCCTGCGCCGTCATCCCGGCGATATCCCTCTTCCGGTAATCGGCATGCACCATATCCTTCAGGGAAGCCACGCGCACCATAAAGAACTCATCCAGGTTCGAGGAGGTGATGCTGATGAATTTCAGCCGGTCCAAAAGAGGAATGCTCTTATCCTTCGCCTCCCCCAGGACACGCCCCTCAAATTTCAGCCAGCTCAGCTCCCGATTCTCATAGTATTCCGGCTGATGAAAGTCCTTCTTTTTTTCCATCCGATCCTCTCCTCCCTGCTACGGCTGATAAATCCTCTTCTCCCGGATGACCGGCTTGATGCTGAAAATACGTTCAAAATATCCTGCCTTTGCCGCAAACAACGACCTCTCAAGAGCGATATCCTCCGTCGTCTCCAGCGTGATGACAAGCTCCTTTTCCTTCTCCTTCACCTGCGCGCGCACGTTTCGGATCTTCTGACGATGGCTCCGGTCCATTGCGTTCGCGACCCGCAGGATTGCCGAGAGCTTTGCCACGACCAGATAGCTGCCCCGGTCCAGCCTGTCTGCCAGCTCGCCGTATGCCGGGAGCTCGACTGTGTGGTAGAGCACCACGTCCGCCACGATCATGCGCTCCAGGTGGCTCAAGCCCAGGATCTCGGACGCGAGAATGATATCGTGCGCACAGCGCGGTGCATTGGAAAAGCTGATATATTTCCCGCAGTCGTGCAGGATCGCCGCCACCTGCAGCAGCAGCCGCTCCCGTTTGCCGAGCCCGTGCTCCTTTTTCATCGCGTCATAGATCAAAAGCGACGTCTCGACCAGCATGTCGATGTGCGGGAAATAATTCTGATAGCGCGCCGCCATGCTGCGCGACGCGGAGAGAATATCCTTGTCAAAATCGTGTGACGGCTTATAGAGACGGTTCTTTTCCGCGTATTCGCAGGCGATCCCGTCGCTCACCATCGCTCCCGGCACCCAGAGCGAGGATGCTCCGAGACGTTCGGCGAGGCATTTGCAGATGATCAGGTACGGGATCATGAGCTCGTCGCTCTCGCTCGCAAGCTCCAGCTCCTCCGCGATCTGCTTGAGGCTTCTCTTTCCCAGATGCTCCAGATAGCGGATGACCTTCTGGACATCCACGGTCCGCTGGTCCCTGTTCTTCTCCACCTTGCGCACGAGCTCGGAAATGTAATCGCCCGCGATGATCAGATGCTCCACCGTCTGCTCTCCCATGTAAAGCTCACGGAAGCCCTCGATCTCACGGACGACCATCTCCTCCACCTGCCGCTCGTACTGCGTGAGGCTGCCGCTCTTGTGGGCAAGCTGCTCCCGCAGGCGGAGCGTACCGATCACCAGATGCTGGGTCGTGACGACCTTCCCCTCGGAAAAGATCGTGATCTGCATGCCGGCGCCTCCCACGTCCACCATTGCCGCGCTCGTGCGGATCATGTCCTCGAACTCCTCGCGGATCGCCAGCGCCTTGTAGTTGATGAAGCGGTGCTCGGAATTGCTGAGCACATGCACGGAGAGCCCTGTCCGCAGGCGGATCTGATCCAGCACGAACAGATCGTTCTCCGCATAGCGGAGCACGGCCGCCGCATACGCCTCGCAGTGCTCCGCCCGGTATTCCCCTGCGATCTGCAGATACTCCCGCAAGGTGCCGCAGAGCACATCCACCAGCTCGTAGCCGATCGCACCCGTGGAGTAGACATCCTTTCCCATCTCGATCCTGCGCCTGACGTAATCGATGCCGTGCAGCTTCTTTTTGGAAGAAAGTTCAAAGATCTTCAGGCTCACCTCGTAGGAGCCGATATAGATTGCCGCAAATGTGTGTATCGCCATGCCCTTCTCCTCATTGCCCTCCCCATGATCATTCCAGCGGCTTCCCCCGCAGATAGTCGATGAACTGCTGCGCCGTCCTCCCGGACAGACCGCCGTGGGACAGCTCCCATCGGTTCGCCTGCAGCAGCAGCTCCTCCTCGTCCATCCGAACCTCATAGCGCGCCGCCAACTGCTTTACGATCTGCTGGAACTCCTTCTTGTCCGGCGAGCCAAAATAGATCGTGACGCCAAAACGCGCGTAGAGCGACAGCTTTTCCTGCACTGTGTCCGAGGTGTGCATATCCTCGCGCACCTCCTCCTTGTCGGAAAAGGTCTCGCGGATCAGATGTCTGCGGTTCGATGTCGCATAGATCAGGATATTGTCCGGCTTCTTCTCCAGCCCGCCCTCGATGATCGCCTTTAAATATTTGTACTCGATCTCAAACTCCTCAAAGGAGAGGTCATCCATGTAGATGATGAACTTATAGTTGCGGTTCTTGATCTGTGCGATCACATCGTTGAGATCTTCAAACTGGTGCTTATAGACCTCGATGAGCCGGAGCCCCCTGTCATAATATTGATTTGCAATCGCTTTGATGCTCGTGGATTTTCCGGTACCCGCATCCCCGTACAGCAGGCAGTTGTTCGCCGCCCTCCCGGAGACGAACGCCTCCGTATTGTCGATCAGCTTCTGCTTGGCGATCTCGTAGCCCACGAGGTCATCCAGCTTCACATGCGCGATATTCGTGATCGGAACGATCCGGACCCCGTCCTTTTTGCGCGCCACGCGAAACGCCTTGTGCAGTCCGAGATCCCCCACGCCGTACTCCAGATAAAACGCGGTCAGCGCATCCTTAAACGCCCCCGTGTCGGACGCCTGTTCCAGATGGGTGCAGAGCTCCCGGATGCGGTCCCGGATCCGCCTGTTGAACCCCGTCCCGCTGCGGTGCGTCGCCCGGTAGGAAAGCAGCGCCGCAGGACAGTCCAGCCGGAACCAGGCAAAGAGCTGTTTTAAGTCGAACAGGAAACATTCCCGGATGATCTCAAGGTCATGGGACGCGATCGCGTTGATGGATCCTTCGACGCCGCCGCGGATCTCACAGGCACGGCTGTAGGCGTTTTCGTTGCTCACCAGAAGATACGTCAGGTAGCAGTGCCAGAGATTCTCCTCAAAACCGTACTGCTCCGCCACCTCCATCAATCTTTTCATGCAGCGGTAGAACACGCTCTCCTGCCCTTCCTCGGGCGCCGTGTCTTTGCCGCTTTCGTATTGCTGCATCAGATCCGTCATCTCATAGAACATCGGTTCCAGATCCTTGTACAGGATCAGCTGTGTCGCGCTCTTCATCGCATGCCCTCCATCTCTCTAGTAATTGCCCAGTATCATGAAACGAATCGTCTCCTCCGAGAGACCCTGCAGCGCATTCTGCACGGCGGCATCCCTCAGATTGCCCTCAAAATCGACAAAAAAGCGGTATTCCCAGTTTTTGCCCTGTACCGGACGCGATTCGATATGGTTCAGGTTCAGTCCGTTATAGATAAAGTGCGACAGCATGTGGTAGAGCGAACCCGTCTCGTGCGGCGCCTCAAAACACACGCTGATCTTGCCGGCCTCTCTCGTAAAGACATGCCTGCCCGATACGATGACAAAACGCGTGGCGTTCGTCTTGCTGTCCTGAACGCCCTCCTCGAGCACGGAAAGCCCATAGATCTCCGCCGTCAGCCGGCTCGCGATCGCCGCGGCGTGCATCACGCCGTCCTGTCTGACCTTCTGCGCCGCCATCGCCGTATTTTTCAGGCTGTGCCGCTCCCACTCCCGATGCGCCTCCAGGTATCTGCCGCACTGCATCAGCGCCTGCGGATGGGAATAGACGTCCGTGATATCCGCAAGCGAAGCGCCGGGCAGTCCGAGCAGCGCATGCTCGATCTTTAAGATCTGCTCACCCACGATGCAGTGTCCGTACTCGACCATCAGATCGTAATTCTCGGAGACAATGCCGGCGGAGGAATTCTCGATCGGAAGGACGGCGTAATCCGCTTCCCCCTTCGCGATCGCCTCCATCGCATCCCGCCATGTCTCCACGTGATAGCTGTCCGCATCCGCGCCGAAATACTCCCGCAGCGCCAGCTGTGTGTATGCGCCCTCGACCCCCTGGAACACGATGCGCGCATTCCGGTAGTCCAGCCGCTCCACCTCCGTAAAATCCGGCTCCTCGCGGATCCCGTGCTCCGTCATCATCTGGTACTGGCGCTTTCTGCTCGTGGATATGATCTGCTCGAACAGCTCCCTGATCCCGTTGCGGTCGAATTCGTTCCCCGCAAGCGCCGTCAGGCTCTCGATCTTTTCCTCCTCGCGCTGTCTGTCAGACACCTTTTTCCCTGTCGCCAGCTTATATTCCGCCACCTGCTCGACGATCTCCATCCTCTGCCGGTACAGCTCTAACAGTTCGTGGTCGATCTCGTCGATCTCTCTTCTCAACTCCGCTAAGTCTCTCATAGATTCCCCTTTATCCGCCGATCATTCCGCTGTTTCTACTATAGTACATTCACGTTCCAATGGCAAGAGACCCTTGCCAGATATTGTGCAAAAATGGTATAATTTTTTATATATCATACAAGAAAAGAAAGAAGGGATCGTTATATGAAAAAAGTCATTCCGATCGTCATTTTTATCGTGATCGTGCTCTTCTGTATCGGACTTGGCGTGTTCCTGACCCGCGCGAACCGCACGCGCCTCAACGACACCTACGTCAACGGGAACACAGCCGGAAATCTCTACAATCTCGGACTGTACTGCGAATACGAGGGCGTCGTGTATTTTGCGAACCCCTCCGACGGCAACAGGCTCTACTCGATGGATGCGCGGGGCGGAAACCTGAAAAAAATCTCGGGCGACGCCGTGTCCTTCATCAACGTGGACGACAATTACATCTACTACGTGCGCAACAATCCGGGCTCCATAGACATTTTCTCTTTCTCAAACTTCAACACGAACAGTCTCTGCCGCATCGACCATGACGGCTCGCACGTCGTGGTGCTCGACACAGAGCCGGCGCTTTACGCCTCCCTCGTCGGAAATTACGTCTACTATATGCACTACACGGAGTCGGAAGCGACGACGCTCTGCCGCGTGAAGATCGACGGCAGCGGGCAGACGCAGATCAGCGAAACGCCTACCTACACCTGCTCGACGCTCGGGCAGTACATTTACTACAACGGCGTGGAGGACAACCACTTTATCTGGCGCTATGACACGGAAACCGGCGCGCAGGGCATGCTCTATCCCGGAAACTGCTGGATGCCGATCGTCGTAAACGAGACGACCGCCTACTTCCTGGATATCGACCACGACTATGCGATCACCCGCGTCGACCTTTCGACCGGAGACAAGCAGCTTTTGTGCGAGGACCGTGTGGACTGGTACAACATCGTGGGCAGCTACATTTACTTCCAGACGAGCAGCGCCAACTCCGAACCTCCCGCCCTCTGCCGGATGCGCACGGACGGTGAGGACTACGAGGTGCTGATGCAGGGAACCTTCAAGAACATCTGCGCGACGACCTACTATGTCTATTTCCGCGACTACTTTACCGACCACGCATACCGCATCGCCTTAAACACAGCGGACGCGACGCCGGAGCCGTTCGATCCGGGCGTCGCAGAGAAAAAATAACCTGACGGAAACGAGGGGGGCTGCTAAGCAAAATCAAACAGCGACAGCTGGTTGGACTCCGGCATGTTTTCCAGCAGCCCCAGATCTCCCATCAGATCGATCAGCGGCTTTGGCAGCTTGGCGCGCTGTCTTAGATCATCCCTGGAGAGGAATTTCCCGTCCTTTGCCGCCTCCGCCAATGTGATGGCGGCGTTGTCCCCCATCCCGTCGATCGCGTTGAGCGCCGGCATCAGCTTCCCGTCAATGATCTGAAAGCGATCCGGCTTCGCCCGGTAGATATCGATCGGCACAAACTCAAACCCGCGCGCATACATCTCCTGCACGATCCGCATATCCCGGTAGACATCCTGCTCCTTTTTGGTCAGCGCATCCTTCCTCCCTGTGTAATCCCTGTAATAATACTCGATCCTCTCCTTCCCCTGACACATGATCTCATAGTCGAACCCCGTCGCACGGATCGAGAAATAGGCCGCGTAGTATGCGAGCGGATAATAGACCTTGCAGTAGGCGATGCGCCATGCCATCATGACGTATGCTGCCGCGTGCGCCTTCGGGAACATGTACTGGATCTTTTTGCAGGACCAGATATACCAGTCCGGCACCCCGTGCGCCGTCATCTCCGTCTCCCACTCCGGCTTTAAGCCCTTCCCCTTCCGCACGGATTCCATGATCTCGAAGGAGAGCTCGCTGTCGAGCCCCATCTGGATCAGATAGATCATGATGTCGTCTCTCGTACAGATCGCCGTGGAGATCGTCGCCTTGCCCTCCTGGATCAGCGTCTGCGCGTTTCCGACCCACACGTCCGTGCCGTGGGACAGCCCGGAAATGCGGATCATGTCCGAAAATTCCTGCGGCCTGGCATCGATCACCATCTGCATGGCAAAATCCGTCCCAAATTCCGGAATGCCGAGACAGCCAAGCGGCGTCCCGTGGATGTCCTCCGGCGTGATGCCAAGCGCCGACGTATCTTTAAACAGCGACATGACCGCCTCGTCGTCGAGCGGTATCTCCGTCGGCTCGATCCCCGTCAGATCCTGCAGCATACGGATCATCGTCGGATCATCGTGCCCGAGGATGTCGAGCTTCAACAGGTTGTGATCAATGGAGTGATAATCAAAATGCGTGGTGACGATCGGCGTCCCCATGTCGTTCGCCGGGTGCTGTACCGGCGTGAACGTGTTGATATCTTCCCCCACAGGAAGCACTACGATCCCGCCCGGGTGCTGCCCGGTCGTCCTGCGGACGCCCACGCACCCCTGTGCAATGCGGTCGATCTCACACTTTCTCTTATGGATGCCATGCTCCTCATTATATCGCTTGATATAGCCAAATGCCGTCTTTTCGGCAAGCGTTCCGATCGTCCCTGCGCGGAAGGTCTGCCCATAGCCGAAGATCACCTCGCAGTAGGCGTGCGCCTTGCTCTGATACTCTCCGGAGAAATTCAGGTCGATATCCGGCTCCTTGTTTCCCTTAAATCCGAGGAACGTCTCAAACGGGATGTCAAAGCCGTCCTTCAGCAGCTTGCTCCCGCAGTGCGGGCACACCTTGTCCGGCATATCGCAGCCGCTTCGCCCGGCAAATGCCCTGACCTCCGGGGAATCGAACTCGCTGTACCCGCAGCTGCCGCAGCGGTAATGCGCCGGCAGCGGGTTGACCTCCGTGATGCCCGCCATCGTAGCCGCAAAGGAGGAGCCGACAGAGCCGCGGGAGCCCACGAGGTAGCCGTCCTCATTCGACTTCCACACCAGCTTCTGGGCGATGATGTACATCACGGCGTAGCCGTTGGAAATAATGGAATTCAACTCGCGGTCAAGGCGCTCCTGCACGATGGGCGGCAGCGTATCTCCATACATTTGGTGCGCTTTTGTGTAACAGATATCGCGCAGCAGCTGATCCGAGTTCTCAATGACCGGCGGACATTTGTCCGGCCGTACCGGCGAGATCCGCTCGCACATATCCGCGATCCGATTGGGGTTGGTGACGACAACCTCCCTCGCCTTCTCGCTTCCCAGATAGGCAAACTCCTCCAGCATCTCCTCCGTCGTCCTCAAATACAGCGGAGCCTGCTCGTCCGCATCCTTAAAGCCCTTCCCCGCCATGATGATGCGGCGGTACACCTCGTCCTGCGGGTCCAGAAAGTGTACGTCACAGGTGGCGACCACGGGCTTGTGAAAGGTCTCTCCCAGCCGGACGATGCAGCGGTTGATCTCCTGCAGCTCCTCCAGGGACCCCACAGGGTCCTTCTCGTTTCGCAGCAGAAAGGCGTTGTTCCCAAGCGGCTGGATCTCCAGATAATCGTAAAATCGGACCAGCCGGATAATGTCCTCCTCCGGCTTTCCGCCGAGGATCGCGCGGTACAGCTCTCCCGCCTCGCAGGCGGAACCGAGAAGCAGCCCCTCGCGGTATTTTACGAACTCGCTCTTGGGCACGCGCGGCCGTTTGCGGTAATAGGTCAGATGCGACATGGAGACGAGCCGATAGAGATTGATGCGCCCGATATCGTTGGTCGCTAAAAGGATGGCGTGATAGGTCGGCAGCTTCCCCACAGTCTCCGGCGAGGTCTGTCCCATCCGGTTGATCTCGTCGAGCGTCCCGATCCCCCGCTCCTTCAGCATGTTCAAAAATTTTATAAAAATTTCCGCCGTGCAGCCGGCATCGTCCACAGCCCTGTGATGATTGTCCAGCGAAACGCCGAGCGCCTTTGCCACAGTGTCCAGCTTGTATCTGCCGATCTGCGGCAGGAGCAGCCGCGCCATCGCCACGGTATCAGCCACTGTGAAGTCGCACGGGATCCCCTGTCTCTCACAGTTTTTCCTGATAAATCCCATATCGAACTCTGCGTTGTGCGCGACCATGACCGCACCCTCACAGAAGGTCATGAACCGGGGCAAAACCTCCTCGATCTTCGGTTCCCCGATCACCATATCGTCCCGGATGGACGTCAGCTTCTCAATGTCGAACGGGATCGGCACCTCCGGATTCACAAACGCAGAAAACCGCTCCACCTCCTGTCCGTTTCTGACCTTGACCGCACCGATCTCGATGATCCGGTTCTTCTCCGCGGAAAGCCCCGTCGTCTCCAGGTCAAAGACCACGTAGGTATCATCCAGGCTCTGTCCCCTGGCGTCTGTGACGATCTCCTTTAAGTCGTCGACCAGATACGCCTCCATCCCATAGATGACCTTAAAATCCTCATCCGGCGAGACCGCATGGTTCGCATCGGGAAACGCCTGCACATCGCCGTGATCTGTGATCGCAATCGCCTTATGCCCCCACTTTTTGGCACGCGCGATGATATCCGCGACCTCCGAGACGCCATCCATATCGCTCATCTTGGTATGGCAGTGGAGCTCCACACGCTTTTCGGGGCTTGCATCCATGCGGACCGTTGTAAAATCGGGAATCCTGCGAATCCCCACCACAGATCCGATCCCAAGCTCGCCGTCATACCGGTCAATGGTCGTAACCCCCTTGACCTTTAAGAACGCCCCCTTCTGAAGCCCTGCTTCCATCAGCTCCTGGACACGCGCGGTCGGCAGGAACAGCTTCATGCCGATCGAATCCGTAAAATCCGTTACCGCCAGGATCAGGATCGTCTTGTCGTCCCGAATCTGGCGTGTTTCCAGGCTGATGACCTTGCAGCGGACCGTGACCTCCCCCATCTCGCCGACGATCTTCTCTATCTCGATGGGCGTATCATCAAAATCACGTCCGTAGATGACATCCGGATTCCCTGCATGTTTTCCTGCAGGAATTGTCGAATTTGCATTATTTTTTGCAGAATTTGCTTTTTTTGTGCCAACACTGCCACCCCTACCACCAGATGTTGTGGGAGCGGAGGAAACCGCATAGGAGGAATCCGTTTCCGTCGCGCGCGCCCCCTTCTCGTGGAGCTCCAGCCGCTCCATGACATTGCGTATCTCAAACTGAACCTGCAGCTCGTTCGCCTTCTTATGCCTGCCCTCTTCCTGTTCCCGGAAATCCAGTTCCACGGAAAGATCCATACCGCACCGCTCGCAAAAAATCTTCTCCAAAAACTCCACGATCTCATGCGCGCGCGCCCGCGCGATCAGGGAATCCTCCAAAGTGAGCTTCATATGGTTCGCATCCGAAAAGACGATCCCTGCCGCGCGAAACAGATTGTACTCCATCAGGCTGTAATGCTTCAGTTCCTCCAGCATACTGTCCCGATACATTTCAAGAAGATACTCCGGCGTATACTGCTCCGAGAGGCGGTATCGCTCGATGACCTTGACCTCCATTTGCGTATTCTGGAACATCTGCCTGGCGATCAGCCGCTCCAGCTCATAGATGTCCTTCTTCTGGATCAGGCGCGAACTGCTCAGATAGACGCGGATGCGGTCATGCTGACGGTTCATCCCCACCTTTGTGACCTCCGTCTCCGCCAGAAGCTTTTTCATATGTTCTTCCACCTCAAGCGATGGAAACACCTCAAAAAAACGTTTTGCCATACCCTGGTATCATTCCTTCCAATGCAGCAGTTCCTCACGCAGCGCGGCAAGGAGCTCCCCTTCCGGAAGCTTTCGCGCGATCTCGCCATGTTTGATGATGAGCCCTTCTCCGATGCCGCCCGCGATGCCGATATCCGCCTCCTTCGCCTCACCCGGTCCGTTGACGACACAGCCCATGACCGCGACTTTGATATCCAGCGGGATATCCGCCACCAGATCCTCCACCTGATTTGCCAGTCCGATCAGATCGATCTGCGTCCTGCCGCAGGTCGGGCAGGAGACGACCTCCACGCCGCCCTTCCTTAGCCCGAGCGTGCGCAGGATCAGCTTCGCCGACTTGATCTCCTCCAGCGGATCCCCGGTCAGGGAGACACGGATCGTATCTCCGATGCCCTGATGCAGGATCAGCCCCAGACCGATGGCGGATTTGATGTTGCCGCTCGTGATCGTGCCTGCCTCCGTGATGCCGACATGGAGCGGATGGTCCGTCTGCCCCGCGATCAGCTCATGCGCGCGGACACACATCATCACATCGGAGGATTTGATACTGATGACCAGATTGTCATAGCCCATATCCTCGATGCTATGTACTTTGTCCAAGGCGCTCTCCACGAGTCCCTCCGCCGTCACGCCATGATACTTCTCTACCAACTCTTTTTCCAGAGAGCCGCTGTTGACACCGACACGGATGGGAATGCCCCGCTCCCGCGCCGCGTCCACGACCGCGCGCACGCGCTCCGCACTCCCGATATTCCCCGGATTGATGCGGATCTTGTCCGCATTGTGCTCGATCGCCGCGATCGCAAGTCGATGATCAAAATGGATATCCGCCACGACAGGTATCGATACCTGCTTTTTGATCTCGGAAAGAGCCTCAGCCGCCTCCATGGTCGGAACGGCGCATCGGATGATCTCGCACCCTGCCGCCGCCAGCTTTTCGATCTGTGACACGGTCGCCGCGACATCCTCCGTTTTGGTATTTGTCATGGACTGGATCAAGATCGGGTTCCCCCCTCCGATGACCCTGTCTCCGATCCGCACAGTCTTTGTCATAATCCTTCTCCTTTTTCCATCCTTATATCAGCAGCTTTCTGACATCATTGAACACGACGAACAGCATGAACGCGAACAGGAGCATCATGCCGGCAAAGTGCACCATGCCCTCCTTCTCCGGATCCACGCGCTTTCCACGGATCACCTCGGCAAGCAGAAAGAGCAACCGTCCTCCGTCCAGCGCAGGCAGCGGAAGCAGATTCATCACGCCGAGATTGGCGGACAAAAAGATCGTGACATAGAGCATCTGCAGAAACGCCGCATAGTAACCGTAGCTCACGCTCTCCTCATATCCGTCGTCGATCATGCCGACAATGCCAACGACTCCGCTCATATCATTCACGCTCGCCTGACCGGAAAAAAGCATCCGAAGGCTGCCAAGCGTCGTTTTGATCCAGTAGCCTACCTCATAAAAGCTGTATTGCAGACTCTGCGCCACAGTTCCCTTTGTGCGCGTCTGCATGATCTGGAACCCGTACAGATACGCCCCCGACTCCTCGTTGTAAAGAGGCGTAAGCTCCGACGTATAGCGCGCGCCGTCCCGCTCATATGTCACAGTGACCGTCTCGCCCTGATGGAACTGCGTATATGCGCTGATCTCCCTGGAAAAATGAATGCGGGAATGATTCATCCGAATGATCGTATCGCCCTCCTGAAGTCCCGCCGCCTCCGCGGGATATCCCTCCATGACGCCGGCGAGGTTCGGGAGATCAAAACCGATATTGCAGGTCAGAATAAAAGCGAACACGAGCGCCATCAGGAAATTGAACAGCGGTCCCGCCACGACGACACTGATGCGCGCCCAGACCGATTTTTTCCCAAACGCCCTGCTGTCCTCGCTCTCGTCGTCCTCCCCTTCCATCATACAGGCGCCTCCGACCGGCAGGAGCTTTAGCGAATACACGGTCTCTCCCCGCCGGATGCCCACGAGGGTCGGTCCCAGCCCCAGGCAGAACTCATTGACCTTGATCCCGTTCGCCTTTGCCAGAAGAAAATGTCCCAGCTCGTGGAACAGGATCATGATACTGAAAATAATGATCGCAACGATAATCCCCATGAATGAAACCTTTCTTTTTCCAATTGAATGCTGCACCAGGAAAGGCGTTACACCTCACCCCATCTGCGCGCGATATATTCGTAAGCGGATGCCTCCGTCTCCAAAATCGCATCCAGATCCGGCGCCTCCTGATAGGACGCCTCCTCCATACAGGCTGCAATGATCTCCGTAATCTGCGGATATGCGATCTTCCGCTCCAAAAAGAGCGCGACCGCTCTCTCATTTGCCGCATTGAACGCCGTGGGGATATTTCCGCCACGCCGCATCGCTTCATAGGCGAGCGGCAATCCGCGGAACGTATCGAGATCCGGCCGCTCAAAGGTTAGCTGCCCCAGCGCGAACAGATCCAGCCGCTCCCCCGAGAGCGGGCGGCGTTCGGGATAATAGAGCGCGTACTGGATCGGCAGACGCATATCCGGCGTGCCGAGCTGTGCGATGACCGCTCCGTCCTCGTATTCCACGGCGGAATGGATCACGCTCTGCGGGTGCACGACCACCTGGATCCGTTCCGGCTCCACGCCGAACAGCCATTTTGCCTCCATGACCTCCAACCCCTTGTTCACAAGCGTCGAGGAATCGATCGTGATCTTTTTTCCCATCGACCAGTTCGGATGCCGCAGCGCATCCTCCACCTGGATATCGGCAAGCTCCTCCCTTTTTTTCCCCCGAAAGGGACCTCCCGATGCGGTCAGAAGGATTTTTTCGATCCGGTTCCTTCCCCCGTCGTAGACTGCCCCCTGTAAAGATTGAAAAATGGCGCTGTGCTCGCTGTCGACCGGAAGGATCGGCACCCCGCGCTCCCGCGCCAGCGGCATGATCAGATGCCCCGCCGTCACAAGCGTCTCTTTATTGGCAAGCGCGATCTTTTTCCCCGCCTGTATCGCGGCGATCGTCGGACGGATGCCCAACATCCCCACGATCGCCGTCACAAGGAGCTCGCTCTTCGGATAGACCGCCACCTCCAGCAGTCCCTCCATACCGGAGACGACGCGCACGGAAAGGTCAGCGATGCTCTCCCGCAACCGGGCTGCCGCCGCCTCCTCCCATACACAGACCAGTTCCGGTGAAAACTCCCGTATCTGCCGCTCCAGCAGCACAGTGTTGCTTCCCGCCGCGAGCGCCGCTACCCCGATATCTCCCTGCTCCCTGACGACGGACAGCGTCTGCGTTCCGATGGAACCGGTCGATCCTAAAATCGCTATCTTTCTCATATCGCACCCTTCCTTCTGCCATTCTTGGACGATTAGCGCGCGAAAAGCCCTGACGCCAGAAAATACACCAGCGGCGCTGTGACGATCACACTGTCAAAGCGATCCAGGATGCCTCCGTGTCCGGGGATCAGCTTCCCGTAATCCTTGACCTCATAGTTCCGCTTGATGGCGGACGCCGTCAGGTCGCCGACCATAGATACGAGCGCGCCGACGGCGCTGATGACGGCAAGGAGCAGGATCTCCTTCGTTCCGATTTCCATCGCCTCTCGAAAGAGCGCCGCATATCCGGCTGTGAGCAGCGCGGCGCCCGCCACGCCGCCCACGGCTCCCTCTATGGATTTTTTCGGGCTGAGGAGCGGCGCCATCTTATGTTTTCCGATCAAAACACCCACACAGTACGCGCAGGTATCACAGCCCCAGGAGCACAAAAAGATGAGCCAGACGATATAGGCTCCCGCGGGGAGCATCCTGGTCTGATAGACATAGGACAACATGACCGCCACATAGAACACGCCAAAGAACACGCCAAGCATCTGCTCCGTCCGGTATTTCGGATAGGTGAACACGTAGAGGAACATCAGAAGGATCAAAAATCCCAGCACGAACATCATCCCGTCTGTCAGGAATCCGAACCGCAGATCTGCGTAGTAAACGGCAGCGGCAAGATATCCCAGGAGCCCGCAGACCGTCTTCTCCACCCCCAGGATGCGGTACAGCTCAAACATGCCGATCCAGGAGATCACAAGCGTTGCTGCCAGCAGGACATCTCCCCCTGTCATGATGAGCGCCAGCGCAGCAAGCACCAGCACGATTCCACTGAGCAATCTTGTTCGAAACATCCTCATCCCCCTCTTTCGTCATGTCTCGTCGATTCCGCCAAACCTGCGATCCCTGCTATTATACGCCTCAATGGCTTTTTCCAATTCCTCCCTGCCGAAATCCGGCCATGGGACCTCCGTAAAATAAAATTCGCTGTAAGCAAGCTGCCACATCAGGTAATTGGAAAGCCGCAGCTCCCCGCTCGTTCGGATCAACAAATCGGGGTCCGGTATTCCGGCGGTGTCCAGATAGCCTGCAAACACGCTCTCCGTGATCTGCTCCTCCGCGAGCGTCCCCGCGCGCAGATCCTTCGCCATCCGCCGCATCGCACGCACCATCTCGTCGCGGCTTCCATAGTTGATCGCGATCTGAAGCTGCAGACCGTCGTTCTTTGCCGATGCCTCCTCGAGCGCCGCGATCTGCTCCTGAAACCGCCCGTTCAGCCTTGTCATATCCCCAATGATACGCACACGCATGTTATTCTTATCCGCCGTCCGAATACAGTTCTTCAGATAATTCTCCAGAAGCTTCATCAAAGCCTCTACTTCCTGGCTGGGGCGGTTCCAGTTCTCCGTGGAAAACGCGTACATCGTGAGATATTTGACCCCGAGGTCATACGCCGCCCTGCAGACGGTCTCGACGTTCTTCGCGCCCGCCGTATGTCCGTAATTGCGCGGCATTCCCTTCGCCTTCGCCCAGCGACCGTTCCCGTCTAAAATGATTGCGATATGTTGCGGAATCTTCATAGTTGGCTCCATTCTCTCTGACAGCATTCCCGATCAACCTCTGTCCTATCCGACACAAAAGGGACACGCACATCGTCATGTCCCTCATGTTCCATACCATACGCATACGCGCCGTTTTGTTTTATACTGTGAGGATCTCCTTCGTCTTGCTCTCCACAGCCTTGTCTACCTCCGCAATGTACTTGTCGGTCATCTTCTGCGCCCCGTCCTCCAGCTCCTTGATCTCATCCTCGGAGATATCCGAGTTCCTGGACAGCTTCTTGAAGGAATCGTTCGCGTCACGGCGGATATTGCGGATCGCAACCTTGGCATTCTCCCCCTTTTTCTTCACGTCCTTCGCAAGCTCCTTGCGGCGTTCCTCTGTCAGCTCCGGAAATATCAGCCGGATCACCTTGCCGTCATTGGTGGGATTGATGCCCAGATCCGAGGTCAGGATCGCCTTCTCGATCTCCCGGACCATCGACGGCTCCCACGGCTGAATCTGAATCATACGGGGTTCCGGCACGTTGACGTTCGCTACCTGCTGGATGGCGGTCGGCGTTCCGTAATAGTCCACGCGCAGTCGATCGAGCACATGCGGATTCGCGCGTCCCGCCCGGATCCCTCCGAACTCCTCGCCCAGATTGTTCATCGTCTTCTGCATTTTCTCGTCAAACGGGATCAGTCTCTCGTCCATATGTCCACCATGCCTTTCTAGTGCTCAGGAAACAGTTACTTTCGTGCCGCTAAACGCTCCCGTTATGGCCCGCACAATACTGTTCTCCTCCTGCAAGCCGAATACATACATGGGCATCCGGTTCTCCATACAGAGAATGGACGCCGTCAGATCGACCACAGCAAGCTGTCGGTCAATGACCTCCTGTATCGAAATCTCGTCGTACTTCTTTGCCGCCGGATTGAGCTTCGGATCGCTGTCGTACACGCCGTCGATCGCCTTCGCCAGATAGATGCCGTCCGCCTCCATCTCGACCGCACGCAGCACGATGCCCGTGTCCGTGGAAAAATACGGATGTCCCGTACCGCCTGCAAAAAAGACGACCATCCCCTTTGCAAAATACTTGTTCGCGCGATCCTTGGAGAACAGCTTCGTCATGCTGCCACACTCGAACGGGGTGAGGATCTGCGTCTGCATTCCCTGCGAGCGAAAGATCTCCGACACATAGATGCAGTTCATGATCGTCGCCAGCATGCCGATCTGATCGGCCTTGGTCCGGTCGATCGTCTCGCTGGTGCGTCCCCGCCAGAAGTTGCCGCCTCCGATCACGATCCCGACCTGAATGCCGCTCTCCGTGATCTGCCTGACCTGTCTTGCCACCTCGGTCACAGTCGGCTCGTCGAACCCGGTATGCTTCTCTCCTGCGAGAGCCTCACCGCTCAGCTTTAACAGAACTCTCCTCATACGAGATCAATTTCCTTTCTTGTCGAACAGGCTCTGTACATCCACATCGGAATAGCACTGGGAACAGAAACCCTCGATCACAGCGCCGTTGTTGATCTGCACGGAGCGGGATTTGATATTGCCCATGACGACCGCGGAGGTGTCTACCACGACCGGTCCCTGTACATCGATGTCACCCTTGATCGCACCTGCGATCACAGCGGATGTGGAGGTCACGTTTCCGATAATGACGGACCCGAGACCGATCTTTACCGTGCCGGAGCTGACGACCTCTCCCTCGACCTGCGCTGCATCCGCAAAGAACTCCGACGTGTTGCTGTTGCCGTTCACAACGCCCGTCACGGTCAGCTTGCCGTTGCAGCTCACATTTCCCTCTACCTGTCCGCGGACATCCAAAGAACCGTTGGAAATCACGTCGCCGCGGATCACGGTACCCTCTGTGATGATAGAAACCTCATCGGAGACGATCTTCTCCTGTACCGGCGGCACGGGCGCAGCCGCCTGCGGCGCTGCCTGTGCGGTTGTCGTGGTTACTGGTGTTACTGGTGTATCCATTGTTTTCTCCTCCTGTGTGTTGCTCATCATTTTCACTGCGGATTCCGGCGCTGCCTGCTCTCTCTGGATCGTCGGCTGCACCGCCTGCGGCTGTGGCGCTGCCTGTGCGGTCTGCGCTGCCTGCGGCTGCGGCGCAGCCACCGGCTCAAGCAGTCCGTCCAGCTTGGACATTTCAGACTCCACGTCCACTTCGCTCTCCAGGGTGTTCACCATGAGCTCCCCCGCCCCGTTTCTCGTGTCGAGTTCATCCTCTCCCGGCATGAGCTCATTGACTGCCTGCGAGAAATCATCTTTAAAGTCTTTAAAAAATCCCATGTTCTTTCCTCCATTTATTCTTGGTCATTGAGGCTGTCTGACTTGACATACTGAATGACCTGAGTATCTTCATCAATCGGCAGGATCCGCGCGTCCATCTCCTGAAGCGCTTCGATCAGCGGTCCGATCGCCTCTACCGTCACGGTCTTATCCTCGGAATCATGCAGGAGGACCACGGACGTCTTATACTTTGCGACATCGTCCGTCACATGCGCCACAATCTCCTCCGGCGTGTATGCCGTGGACGCCGCATCCCCTGCCGACACGTTCCAGTCGTAGTAGACCACCTGCTCCTCATTGAGGAACCGTATCAGCTCGCTCATGGGCACATTGCTGATCTGGTTGCTGCTGCCTCCCGGGAAACGATAGTATCGGCATGTGACCCCGGTCACATCGTACAGATACTTCTGTAAGCGCTCATAATCGGAAACAAACGCCTCTTTGGACTGGTAGATCTCGCTGTAGCGATTGACATAGGAGTGCATCCCGAGCGTATGCCCTTCGTCAACGATCCGCTGATAAATAGCCTGCGACGCCTCATCCTCTTTTCCTGTGACAAAAAACGTCGCCTTCACATCGTACTCTGCCAGAATATCGAGGATCTTAGCCGTGTTCTCCGACGGTCCGTCGTCGAAGGTAAGATATACGCTGTGCACATCTCCCGCCTCCGCCAGATTCTCCGCATCCGCGATGCCCGAGACCTGCATGCCCGACGCGGCGCCTCCGGCTGCCGGCGGTTCATAGCTCTCCTGCTCGGTCTGCGTATCGTCCTCGTCCGTCTCCTCCGTATCCGGACCGAAAATCTGCTCTTCTGCCGCGGTCGCATCCGCCTCCGCGATCAGCGCATCCAGCTTCCGCTCCATCGTTATGGTTCTGACAAGCAGAAAAATGATCAGCGCCATCGACAGGCAGATCCACCCCGCGATCGTAAAGATGATCGCGTTCTTTATCCTTCCAATCCGCTTCCTCCGCCTGCGTTGATTGCGAAGGGCTTCTGACTCTTTCTCCTGCATGTAGACCCCCCAAGGTAATCTTAATACTAATCTATTGTATCACATTTTTCTATTTTTCAAAGACAAAAGCACAAAAAAATCGTTTAATTTTTCTTCCCTTTTCCTTTCATTTTCTGACACTTTTTTCAAAAATACGCCTTTTTTTGCATTTTGTTGTTTCCGGCAGCATCCACTCCGCCCATTTTGCCAATTTCTCTCCCACAGGAAGCAGCAGCAGGGTCGTACCCGCATTTAAGACCGTATGCAGATTTGCGATCTGCGCCGCCGGACTCTGAGGCGTCAGCCGCTCTATCCACGACAAAAGCGGCGTTCCCATACATAGCGCCGTGAAAACGGCGGCTCCCGTCACATTGAACGCCAGATGGATCAGAGCGGCGCGCCTCGCATTCCTGCTTCTGCCCGCCGACGCCAGAAGCGCCGTGACACAGGTGCCGATGTTCTGCCCGAACAGCACATACGCCGCGCTGTCAAGCGGAATGCCGCCTCCCCCGGCGAGCGCCTGCAGCATTCCGACCGCCGCGGAGGAGGACTGCATGACCGCTGCCAGCAGCGTCCCGGAAACGATCCCCCAAAGAGGGTTCCTTCTTTGCCCCATCGCCGCCGCAAGCCCTCCCGCCGCACCCGCTGCGGAAAACGCCCGGCACATCTGCTCCATCCCCAAAAACAGTATGCCAAGCGCTGCGGTCAGTTCTCCCCCGCGCCGGCTCTGTTCCTTTTTCCCCGCCAGCAGCAGGATGACCCCGAGGAGCACGGCGGCAGGCGCAAGCCGCCCCACGTCCAGCGCCATCAACTGTCCTGTCACCGTCGTCCCGATATTGGCGCCCATGATGATCCAGACCGCCTGATACAGGGAAATGGTTTCCGCATCCACCAGACCGACCACCAGCACAGTCGTCGCGGAGGAGGATTGCAGCACGGCTGTGACCGCGCAGCCTGCCAGCACCCCCGCCACGCGATGGGTCGTCAGACGTTCCAAGAGCCTTCTTTCCCGCTCCCCCGCAAAGCTCCCAAGCGTGCCGCTCATTTGCCGCATGCCGTACAGGAACAGCGCTATCCCGCCAAGCGCTTCCATAAAATTGCCACTTTCCATTGTCCGTTGTCCGTCGCTCTGTTTTTTTATTGTATGGAACTTTTCCCATTCTCATGCCGCCCTGCCGTCATTTCGACGTTGACTTTCCATCCCTTCCCATTATAGAATAGAAGTAATTTTTATGTCATAGAAAGCGATGTGATACATTTGAACAGGCAGTTAAAAGAAAAAATCGACGAATCCGTCAATGCTGTGCTTCCGATCACACTCATCGTCCTGCTCCTGAGTATTTTTGTCGTCCCCATGGAGACCGGCACGCTCTCGCTCTTTCTGGTCGGTGCCGCCATGCTGATCGTAGGTATGGCGTTTTTCCAGCTGGGGGCGGAGATGTCCATGACTCCGCTCGGCGAGGGGGTCGGTTCCCGCATCATCAAATCCAGACATCTGTGGACGCTCATTTTTGTCTGTCTGATGATGGGGATCATCATCACGATCGCCGAGCCGGACCTTCAGGTCCTTGCCAATCAGGTCCCCTCCGTTCCGAACAGCGTATTGATTGGAACCGTCGCTGCGGGCGTGGGATGCTTTCTGGTGTTGGCGGTTCTGCGGATCCTGTTCCGCCGGAGCCTTCCTGTGCTGTTGTGCATTCTGTATGCGCTTCTTCTCCTGCTCTCCTTTGTAGCGCCCGGCGATTTCATCGCAGTGGCGTTCGACTCGGGCGGAGTGACGACCGGACCTATGACCGTGCCATTCATCATGGCGCTCGGCATCGGTCTCTCCTCCACCAGGAGCGACAAGAACGGCGCCAGCGACAGCTTCGGTCTGATCTCCTTCTGCAGCATCGGACCGATCGTTATGGTCCTCCTGCTCGGTATCTTTTTTCACCCGGAGGATGCCGCGTACAATGCGACCCCGATCCCCGATGTCGTCACCATGCAGGACGTCATGCGCGAATTTGTCGAAAAGATTCCCTCCTATGCACAGGAGGTGGCTCTCTCCATTCTTCCTGTGCTCGCCGTGTTCGTGCTGTTCGAACTCTTTTCCAAACGCCACCACAGACGCCGCATCATCCGTATGTCCGTCGGCTTTCTCTATACGATCATCGGTCTGATCCTGTTTCTGACCGGCGTCAATATCGGATTCGCCCCCGTTGGAAGTCTGCTCGGCAGCGCCCTTGCCGTACCGTCCCGGCGATGGCTCCTGATCCCCATAGGCGCTCTGATCGGTTACTACATTGTAAAGGCGGAACCGGCTGTCCAGGTCCTCAACAGACAGGTGGAGGATGTCACGAACGGCTTGATCTCCCGCAGTTCCATGAATCTGTGTCTCTCTGTCGGTATTTCCGTCTCCGTAGCGCTTGCACTGCTCCGGGTCCTCACCGGCTTCCACATTTACTGGCTGCTGATTCCCGGTTACATCACAGCGCTCGCTATGACGCGGTTCGTGCCAAGAGTCTTTGTAGGCATCGCATTTGACTCCGGCGGCGTTGCAAGCGGACCGATGACCTCGACCTTCCTGCTGCCGCTCGCCATGGGCGTCTGTACCGCGGTCGGCGGCAATGTCGTAACCGATGCCTTTGGCGTTGTGGCAATGGTCGCAATGGCACCGCTCATCGCCATACAGATCATGGGCATCCGCTATCAGCTCGCGCTCCGCCGTTTTGCGGCGGTCGCCTCTGTCCTGATGGACGACATCGACGACGATGCCATTCTGGTTTTTGAGGAGGAATAGGTCATGCAGGGAATTCAGGAAAAAAAGAACCGGACAGCCTATCGCTGTCTTATCATCATCATAGACGCGAACATCCGAAAACAGTTGACAGAATATCTCAATGACGCATGTGTCCCGATCTTCTACCAGGCGCATGGCGTCGGAACCGTCCGTTCCGATATCCTAAACCTGCTGGGACTTGGAGACCCGCAGAAGAGCATCACGATCTGCTTCACTCCCCGCGCGCGCATCCGAATGCTGCTCGCCGAACTGAATCAGGCGCTAAAGCTCCACAAGAAAGGCACAGGCATCGCCGTCAGCATCCCCGTGTCCGGTATGCAGGGCTGGTTGTTCAAGCTGCTCACCTCGGTCCCGGACAATACTGTGATCGAAGAATCTGAAAAGGAGGGAAAACATATGAGCGAAACCATTACCCATTCCATGATCGTAGTTACCGTCAACCAGGGGTACAGCGATGACGTTATGAACACGGCTCGCAGCATCGGCGCGACCGGCGGAACGATCGTAAAGGGACTTCGGCAGATCCCGTCGGAGACCGCGAATCACTTCGGTATCTCTGTCCAGGAGGAGCAGGAGATCCTCCTGATCGTGGTCGCCCGGGAAAAAAGCACCGAGGTCATGTCCGCCATCGCAAAGGCTCACGGCATCTCGACACCCGCGCACGGCGTCGTATTCTCCCTGCCTGTAGACGGGATCATAGGACTGTAGGGATCGGCTCCCGGCAGCGTCATATGGAACTTTTTCCTATCAGGATGAAAAAACCGCCGGAAACGATCCTGTTTCCGGCGGTTTTCACGGGGAGCTTCCTCCCGCGAAGCCTTTTCTTTTTATTTCATCTGCGCCGCAACCTCAGCCGCAAAATCCTCCTGCTTCTTCTCAAGACCCTCGCCTGTCTCGAAGCGGACGAACCTTCTGACCTTCACGGTCGTGCCGGCTGCCTTGGACACCTCATCCAGATACTTTGCAACCGTCTGCTTGCCGTCTTCCGCCTTGACATACACCTGGTCTACCAGACAGATCTCCTTGAGCTCCTTGCTGATACGACCCTCGATCATGCCGTTGATGACCTTCTCCGGCTTCTGGGACTCCTTCGGGTCATTCATGATCTGCGCCAAAAGGATCTCCTTCTCGTGTGCGATATAATCCGCGCTCACCTCGTCGCGCGAGACGTACTTCGGATTCAGCGCCGCGATCTGCATTGCGATGTTGACCAGCGCTTCCTTTACCGCCTCGTTCACCACGGCGGTCTCCGCATCCACGATGACGCCGATCCTGCCGCCGCCATGCACATACGTAGCGACACAGCCCTTGTCTGCGACCACCTTCTCAAATCTGCGGATCTTCAGGTTCTCACCGATGACTGCAACCTTCTCGACGAGCGCATCGTTGACGGACTTGCTGCTGTCCTCGTTCCATGCCTCCGCAAGGAACGCATCCAGCTCCGTCGCATCGGAATGGACCGCCTGCGTCGCAACAGCCTTCACAAACTCCTGGAACGTCTCGTTCTTTGCGACGAAATCCGTCTCGGAGTTGACCTCGACGACCGCAGCCGTCTGCTCATCCTTGGCAACGACCATGCAAAGACCCTCTGCAGCGATCCTGCTCGCCTTCTTCTCCGCCTTCGCCTGTCCGTTCTTTCTCAAAAACTCGACCGCCTCGTCCATATTTCCATTGGTCTCATTCAGAGCCTTCTTACAATCCATCATGCCTGCGCCTGTCATCTCGCGCAGTTCCTTTACCATAGCTGCTGTAATTGCCATCTCTATTTGTCCTCCATTTCCTGCCGCTTATGCTTCCTCTGCCATCTCTGCGTCAGCCTCTGCGGACTCTGCCTCCTCCGCAGTCATCTCCGCTCCCTGGTTCGCCTCGATCACGGCGTCCGCCATCTTGGAAACGATCAGCTTTACGGCACGGATCGCGTCGTCGTTGCCCGGGATCACATAGTCGAGCTCCTCCGGATCGCAGTTGGTATCCGCGATACCGATCAGCGTCACGCCAAGCGCATGCGCCTCCTGTACACAGATGCGCTCCTTCTTCGGATCCACCACAAAAATCGCATCCGGAATGCGCTTCATCTCCTTGATACCGCCAAGGTTCCTCTCCAGCTTCTCCCACTCCTTCTTGAGTGCGATGACCTCCTTCTTCGGAAGCACCTCGAACGTGCCGTCCGTCGCCATATTCTCGATCTCCTTGAGACGCACGATACGGCTCTGGATGGTCTTGAAGTTCGTCAGCATGCCGCCGAGCCATCTCTCATTGACATAGAACATACCGCAGCGCTCCGCCTCGGTCTTAATGGCATCCTGCGCCTGCTTCTTCGTTCCGACAAACAGGATCGTACCGCCCTCCGCTACGATGTCCGCGACCGCCTTGTATGCCTCGTCGACCTTGCCGACCGACTTCTGCAGGTCGATAATGTAGATCCCGTTGCGCTCCGTGTAAATGTACGGAGCCATCTTCGGGTTCCATCTTCTGGTCTGATGCCCAAAGTGGACACCTGCTTCCAACAGCTGCTTCATTGAAATAACGCTCATCTTCTACCTCCTGGTTGTGCTTCCATATGCCTCATCCCGCAGGGCTACCAAAACGGCACCGATCCTGTGGTCAGCACATGTGTATTTTTTGAGCCGGTCGTTCTCCCGACCCTGGAAACGCAGACAATTATATCACAGTTACAACAGACAGGCAAGCACTATTTTTATTCTCCCGTCCCCTCGATGGGACCCTGCATCAAAAGCTGCGCGATCTCCTCGTTCGTCAAACCATAGGGCACATCGTATTCCCCGATGCTCATATTGGATGCATAGCCGATCTCAAACAGGTAGGTGCGCAGTGCCTCCGCATCCGCGATCACCCCGTTTGCCGCAAGCTTTTCGCAGACGACCCTGCACACATCCCCGGGCTCTATGACAAGCCGGTACGGTTCCCCCGGATTCGCCGTAACGCCGGCGTCCGTCTGGCTGTCCGATACCGGTCCGCCGTCCGCCTGGTCCGTTACCGCTCCGTCCTGCGGTTCCTCCGCAAACGACCCGTCATCCGCCGCCTGTTCCTCCGCGTCCGAAGTGGTATGTTCCCCTTCTTCACTCCCGGGAGCCTGCTCCTCTGTGTCTTCCTCCGGCATCACCATGCCAAGCTCCCTCGCGCGCATCATGACCTCCTCATCGGTCATCTCCCTTGTCGTGTCCCGCCCGCAAAAGCTGACGATCAGCACGATCGTCGTTATGATGATCCCGATCCCAAGTCCGCGCAGATAATATTTCAGCTTCACGACTCTCTCTCTCCTCTATACAGTCCGATGACAAGACGAACCTCCCCAACGCCCATATCAAGCCTTCTGGCGATCTCGATCTCAGACATGCCCTGCCTGTGCAGCGCCAAGATCTGTGCATTGACATTGGAAAGCTCCCCTTCCTCCGACGCGGCTTCCTGTCCCTGGAACTGCTCCCGGGCCACATTCCCCTGAACCCCTGCAGCAGCAGCCGCCTGTCCGTCCGCTCTGCCGGCTGCAGACTGCGCCGATGCAGGAACCGGCGACGGCGCAGGCATCTCCTGAACTGTGACCGGAGCCGCCGGTACCGTCTGTGACAGGGTCTGCAGATTCTCCTCCAGCTCCCTCACATCCGCCGCAATGCGCTGCAGATTGGACACCATGCCCGTGAGCTCCGTGTGCTTGTCATTGAGCATGCTGTATAAGAACATGATCTCGTTGTGCGTCTTGTTCATGCTCTCAATGACCGTGTCCGAATACTCGCTGATCGCCATGATCTTCTCATTCGTCTCTTTTTCCAGCGCACGGTCGACCTGATCCGCCGACACCTCGATATGCTCCTCGATGGCGGCATCGATCCTCTTGCCTGCGTTTTCCAGACCGCGGTTGATGATCTTTTTCAGCTCGTTCTCACTGAGCTCGGCGATCTTGTTCAACTCCGACGGCGAAAGCTTTTCCGTAATAAAAAAGCTCCCAACCATAAAAATACTTCCGATCAGAAGCAATACCAACTCCACTCCAGTCATTTCTCCTACCTCATATCTTTATATCAAAACTGCCGCCTTGTCCCTTGTAGATGACTCTCCCATCCGTCTGAAGCTCTTCCTCGGGTTCCTTTGACTGCTTTTTTTTCTTCTTCTGCTTCTCGTATTTATTATTTCCCTTTTCCTTTGCATCATAACGGTAGCCCTGATTTTCCTTCTGCTCCGTATTCTGCACCTGATGCGCCAGCCGCTCCTCCTGCTTCTCCTGATGCATGACAATGTTCTGCTGCTGAACCGTCGGCTTGCTGTCCTCCTGCTGTTTGATGTTGCTCACATCCTGCGTCCGCTGAATCATCCCGCTGTCCACTACCGGTCTTATCGACATGCACACGCACCCCTTTCACTGAATCGTCAATCTGTCAGTATTCCCATATAAGCCCCCATCTTCTTGCGCATCTTGAGCAGCGCTTTGGTATGTAACTGGGACACTCTGGATTCCGACACCTCCAGAAGATTGCTGATCTCCTTGAGCGTCAGCTCCTCGTAATAGTATAAAAGGATGACCTTTCTCTCCTTTTCCGTCAAAAGATCCAGCGTCTCCGCCAGCACTTTTTTCAGCTCATCCTCCTCTATGGACTCCTCCGGCTGTATAAAATGGGAATTGCCACGGGCATCCATCACAGGCTCGCCGCCCTGCTCCACAAACTCGTTCAGGGAGACCACATTCGTGACCTTCAGCTGCGACTGCCACTCGTTCAGCTCGTCGTCCTGGATCCCGATCTCCCTGGCGATCTCCTCGTCGGATGCATTGCGTCCCGTGCGGCTCTCCACTGTCTTGATCGCTTCCTCGATTTTTTTCTGCTTTTGCCTCACGGTCCTGGGGATCCAGTCCATTTTGCGGATCTGATCCAAAATAGAGCCGCGGATCCGCAAGCTGGCGTAGGTCTCAAATTTGACATCCTTGCCCGGATCAAACTTGTCAATGGCGTCGATCAGCCCGAAGATCCCATAGCTCACCAGATCCTCATACTCCACATTATATCCGAGATACATACTGAGCCTTCCCGCAACGACCCTGACCAACGGCGCATACTCCGTGATCAGCTTTTCCCGAAGCTCCGGGGACGGACTCTTCTGATATGTCTCCCACAGTTTCTCCCTGTCAACCATTTTCATCGGAAACCCCCACGTTCTCAGTTCCTTGCATTACTCTTCATCCTCGCCAGACAGCGTCTTCTCCCCGTCTTCCTCAGAGGCTTCCTCACCCTCCTGCGATTCCTCACCTTCCGTGGTTTCCTCTTCCTTTTCCTCTGCAAAATTCTTATCCAGAACGATCTTTGCAATACAGCCCAACACATAAAATGACACCAGGACAAGCAAAAGCATCTTCAAAAAGTCGATCATCTCCATATGTGCCCTGAATCCTGCGATGCAGGCGACTCCGCCTGCCAGCAGCATAATCATTGCAGGTATTGATTTTGTATTCATGCCGCAATCCTGCCCTTCTCCATCAAATGATCTTCACTGGCTTCCCCACTGCTTTTATGTAGAACTCTCCTGTCTCGCAATGCAGCTCCACAGTCCTACCGTAATTGAGACCTGTGTCCTCCGCGATCAGACGGATCCCCAGTTCCTTTAGTATCACCTTCGCCGCCTCTGCGTTCCTTGCGCCGATATTACCGACATCCGACAAGCCGCTCACCTCGAACATCCGCGCACCTCCGGCAATCTTTGCGACCAGCCGGTTCCTGTTCGCGCCCGCTGCCGTCACACGCCTAAGCAGCTCCCGGATCCCCGTATCTCCGAACTTGGCGATATTGCTGTTATTCCTTACCTTTGTGCTGTCCGGCAGCATATAGTGAACCATACCGCCCACCTTCGTCACCGGATCGTACAACGTCAGCCCGATACAGGAGCCAAGCCCTAATGTGGTGATTGCATCCGGAGCCTTGCAGATATTCAGATCTGCCATGCCAACCTTTACCATTTCACCCATGGCGTTTTCTTCTCCTTTTTATACCATGATTCCAAGTGACGACAGTATTTTTTCGTATGAATCCTGTTCCGGCATCAATATGAAGTACCCGTTGATCGCCACATCCGCACAGATCTCCGTCTGAATCAGAAGCGCGTTATCCCCGTACTGCCCAAACTCGATCGCGGGAACGCTTAAGATCGACGCTGCCATGTCGATCGCAATGTACGGCACGGACGGCACGATCACCAGATTTGTGAGCCCCGACAGCGCGGACAGATAGGAGCCCGCGATGATATTGCCGATCTCCTTGAGCGCGGATAACTCCATCTCTCCGAACGGCGTATCCGGCGCCGCATCCTGCATCAGCAGCTTGTTGACAAGATACCGCGCAGAAGGGATATCCAGAAGGAACATCATGCTTCCCTCGATATCGTTCTCGACCTCGAGGAAGATCCCCACGATCGTCTCATCCTCCGCGCCGACCGCCATTCCGAGCTGCGACACCTCCATCAGCCGGACATTCGGAACGTTCATATCGATCTTGATCCCCACCATATTGGCGATCGCGGAAGTCGCGTTCCCGGCGCCGATATTTCCAATCTCCTTGAGCACGTCAAGATACATGTCGTTGACGTCTTCCAGAGTCATTCCCATATCTCATTTCCTCCTCTCTCCTGTCACAAAAGATGTCACATTCCGGGAGCCATCCTTATGTTCCGGAAAAGTTCGTGAGAACACACCTGTCCCCACGAACTCCCTCCCTATGCGTTGTCATCCACGACAGCATTGATCTCCAGCAGAGAGATCAGCGCGTCCCCATGCTTGCCGATCCCGTTGATGAATCTCCCCTGGTTCGATGTCCGCTCGATCTCCTCCTCGCTCAGGTTCACCACTTCCCGAACCTCATCCACGACGATGCCGATCGCGCCCTTCTCCTCCAGCTTGATGATGATGATACGGCTCGCATTCGTGAACTCGTCGTCGCTCAGCCCCATCTTTCTGCGAATGCTCATCACGGACACGATCTCGCCGCGCAGGTTCATGATCCCTCTGAAATAGGGCTGGATCTTCGGCACCCGTGTGATCTTCTGCATGCGGACGATGTTGTCAATATATCGAATGTCAATCCCGTACTGCTCGTTTCCTACCATTACGACAATGTACTGCTTTACCTCTTTTTCTACTACTTCTACTTCGTGATTTGCCATGTCGTCCACCCTCCACTACATCAATACGTTCACATCAAGGATCAGAGCGACCTCGCCGTCGCCAAGGATCGTCGCGCCGCTGATGATCTTGTTATTGTTAATGTATTTGCCAAGCGATTTGATAACGATCTCCTGCTGTCCCATCAAGCCGTCGACCACAAGACCTGCCATGTTCTCACCCTTCTGGACGATGACAACGGTCAGGCGCTCCTGCTTCTCCTCCATCGGCTCAAAATCCAGCAGATCGTCCAGACGGATGAGCGGGATGACCTTCCCGCGCAGGTGGATGACCTCCTTCGCCTCTACATACTTGATATCCTCGACCGGAATATCCTCGATATTGGAAATGGAGCCGAGCGCGATCGCGTACTTCTCATCGCGGATCTCGACCATCAGCGCCTGGATGATCGCCAGCGTCAACGGCAGGCGGACCGTAAAGGTCGTCCCCTCTCCCAGCGCCGTCTTGACCTCAACGTCGCCGCCAAGCGCTTCGATATTGGACTTCACGACATCCAGACCGACCCCGCGGCCGGAGATATCTGTGATCTTCTTTGCCATGGAAAAGCTCGGCATGAACAAAAGATTGACGATCTCCTTCTGGCTCATCGTCTCCGCCTGCTCCTCCGTGATGACGCCGCGCTCCACAGCCTTGTTGCGCACAGCATCGACATCGATACCGTTTCCGTCGTCACCCACCTGGATGATGACGTTGTTTCCTTCCTGGAACGCGTTCAGGAAGATGCTGCCGACCTCGGACTTGCCCCTTGCAATACGGGTCTCGTTGTCCTCCAGACCGTGATCCGCGGAGTTGCGGAGCAGATGCTGGAGCGGATCGCCGATCTGGTCCACGACGGTACGGTCGAGCTCTGTGTCCTCACCTGTCATGAACAGCTCCATCTTCTTATCCAGCTTCCTGGACAGATCGCGGATCATGCGCGGGAACTTTGCCACAACGCTCTCAATAGGCACCATTCGCACCTTCATGACCGACTCGTGCAGGTCTGTCGTCACGCGCTCCAGATATTCGATCTGGTCATGGATCGCCTGGCTCTGGGAATCGCCCGACTCGACAGAGCTTAAGGACACCAGACTGTTTTTTGCAATGATCAGCTCGGACACCTGGTTCATCAGGGTGTCCAGCTTCTCGATATCCACACGCACGGTACGGCTTGTGACAGGCTTTGCAACCGTCGTCTTCTTTCCCGCATCCGCCTTCTGTGCCGCCGGAGCCGGAGCTGCCGGCGCAGCGGGAGCCGCGGGAGCCTGCGTCTCCGGCTTCGTCTCCGGCGCCGCAGCCGCCTCCGCCTCTTCCTTCTCCTGCTTTGCGATCAGCGCCTCATACTTGACCTCCTCGCCGACGACGTTCTCGATCTCGGAGACCGCCTTCGCGACATCCCGGATCTTCTCGAAGCTCTCCTCCGCCGCAATATAAAAGCTGAAGTCATACTCGAACTTCTCATCCTCGATATCCTGCGAGCTCGGGTTGTAGGCGAGGATCTGTCCGACCTCCTCGACCGCCTTGAACACGAGGAACGCCCTTGCCGCCTTTAACAGGCATTCCTTCTGTATGTACACGGTGACGCCGTACACATGCTGCCCGGCATCCTCCGCCTCCTTGATCTTGCCCTTTTCCGTATCGCTCAGCTCGAACTCGAGATACTTCCTGCCGTCGCCGGAGTCCTTCTTCTCCTCTTCCTTCTTCTCCTCCGCCGCAGGAGCCTCCTCGGCAGAAGCCGCCGCCTCGCCGTTCGCCATCGCGATGAAATTGTTCAGTTCCTTGATGAGGATCTCATTGTCCTCCGTCCCCTCGTCCGAGCTCTCCTTGACGTTGTTCAGATAGCCCTCGATCGCGTCCAGGCACTTAAACAGCAGGTCGATCATGGGACTGTTGACCTTGATCTTGTCGCTCCGAACCTCCTGGAACACGTTCTCCATGTCATGCGTCAGATGCTGCATCCGCTTAAAGCCCATGGTTCCCGCCATCCCCTTCAGAGAATGGGCCGCACGGAAAATCTCGTTGATCGTATCCATGTTCTCCGGATCGTTCTCCAGCCCCATGATACAATCGCTCAGATTCTGCAAATGCTCACTTGTTTCGTCAATGAAAATCTCGAGATACTGGCTTACATCCATTTCACTTTACCCCCACGTTCTTTATGATTGATTTTGCAACTTCTGTAAGAGGAACTACCTCGTCCACCAGACCGGTCTCGGCGATCGCCTTCGGCATGCCGTACACGACGCTTGTCGCCGCATCCTGCGCGATCACATGCACGGGCTTCGTCTTCGCCAAAGACAGGATCCCGTTTGTCCCGTCCGCTCCCATACCGGTCAGCACCACGCAGATCACCTGCGCATATCCGCATTCGCGCAGGGAGTCGTATGTAACGTTTGCGCAGGGGCGCAGCCCCCCGATCGCCGGCATGTCGTTGAGCCTGATCTTATGGGTGCCGTCCGGAAGCTTCCTGACCTCCATGTGCCTTCCGCCGGGGGCTACGTACACAGTCCCCTTCTCGAGCACATCGCCGTCCTCCGCCTCCTTCACATGGATCGGGCTCACCTCGTCCAGACGCTCCGCCATGGACTTGGTAAACCCCGCAGGCATATGCTGAACCAGCACCATCGGTGCGTTCAGCGCCGCAGGCAGATACGGGATCACGCTCTGCAATGCCTTCGGTCCGCCCGTCGAACAAGCCAACGCTATGATTTTGTTTCCTGTTTTTGCTGTCCCAGAATCTTTTTTCAAGGTAACTCTCTCTCCGGAATATTTCCGCGGCATGAGATCTGTGCGATTCTCCCTGTTGTACTGCTCTGTTCTCAATACCGCAGATAAAACACTCAGCAGATTCCTTCTAAAATCCTCGCCCTTGGCTTCAATCACATTCGTTGGCTTCGTCACAAAATCGACAGCTCCACGCTCCATTGCACGTATGGTAACATCCGCATCCTTCGTCGTGGTCGTGCTCACCATGATGACGGTTGCTTTGATCCTGTCTTTTTGCAGCTTTTCCAACAGCTCCAGACCATCCATCCTTGGCATATTGACATCCAATGCAACCCCGTCATACCGGGTCGTCTTCAGACGCTCATATGCTTCCAGACCGTCGCGGCAGGTATCTACCGCCTGGAATGCTTCATCTGAATTGATTATATCACACATGACCCTTCTCATGAGTGCAGAGTCATCAACAACCAGAATGTTTTTTTTCATGGTAAATCCTTTTGCCCTCTCTGGCGCATCTTGCGCTCCTCCTCGAAGATAAAGCGGATGATCTCCTCCCGCACATTGTCATCCTGGAACAAGAACCTTGCGCGCACCTCGCAGCGCCCGTCCTTCAGCTTTTCGATCCGCTCGCAGCTGATCACAATGCCCACGATATAATAACGCTTATCCACACTCTCGTTCTGCAGATGGATCTCGAACAAAAGGTACTGCTCCGGTCTGAGTCTTATTTTGCGCTGGGATTCCACGGTAAAACGGATGCCGCCGCCGCTTAGATCGACGACCTTCCCCTCTTCCCCAAATCTCCGGTAGCCGAAATCCTCCTCCTGCAGGTGCAGAAAGATCATCTCGCCGGACTCCATCTGCGCTTCCTCCTCGGTGATCGGGTAATAGCTGATGTCCAACAGGTAGGGATAACGAAAATATTCCCGCCGCTGGTACTTCTCGAGCTGCGACTTCAGCTCCATCTCCAGCATGTAGATATTGTCCTTCTTGTAGCGCTCCTTCACCTGCCCCAGCGCCCGGTACAGCCCTGTGCTGGTAAAAAATACCATCTCATAGCGCACGCCGAGCGGGATCAGGATCAGCTTTTCCGCCTCGCTCGGCATCAGGATCTCCAGGTTCCCGTTCTCCCGGATATCCAGCACCTGGCTCTTAAAGATGCGCTGAACCTCCTGTCCGTCCTTCGCGCGGTTCGCATTCTGCGCGAAGCTGAGATCGATCTTGTCTCCCGGTCTGATAATGCTTGCAACTTCCATCTCTCTCTGCTCCCCCCTAGTCCGTCTGTTTCCAGAATCTGGAAAACAGTTGTGCAATTCCTGTCGCATATGTTGTCTGTCTCACGTCCATATCCAGTATGCTCGCCGTCAGCGCCTCGAACGCCCTGGACGACTTTGCCGCCGGCGCATCCAGCGATACGGTCTTCTGCTGTCTGACCGCACGCTCCAGCATGCGGTCCTGCGGGATGCTCCCCGCATAGCAGAGCTCCCCCTCCAGAAACTGTCCCACCACGGAGCTCAGTTTCTCGAACACCATCCTGCCCTCGTCCTCCGAGCCTGCCCGGTTGACAAGGACGCTGATCTTCGTCTCCTGCCGCTGAAAGCGGGGATCGCGGTATGCAGCCTTCAGCAGGGAATAGGCGTCCGTCAGCGCGCTCGGGTCCGCGGTCGTCACCAGAAGCACCTCCGGGCTCACCAGCACAAATTCCAGCACATGGCTGGAAATGCCCGCTCCCGTATCGATAAGGATGACGTCCGCCTTCCGATCCAGCGCCTGCAGGGACTTCGTCAGCGAAATGACCTGCTCCTTCGTCAGATCATTCAGCCCTGCCACCCCCGTCCCGCCGGACACGAATCCGATGCCGAGGGGTCCCTCCGTGATGATATCCGCGATGTTCTTTCCGTGATAGATGACATCCCCCAGATGGTACTGCGGCACAGCCCCGAACATGACTTCTACATTTGCCAATCCGAAATCCGCGTCGAACACGATGACCTTTTTTCCCAGCTTCTGCATCTGCACAGCCAGATTGACCGCCACATTCGACTTTCCCACGCCTCCCTTTCCGCTGGTGACTGTGATGACCCGCGCATTGGGCTTATACACCTGATTTTTCAGTTTTACGACATTCCTGAGCTTCTCTGCCTGGTCCATAGGAAAACCATGCCTTTCTGTTCTGTATCTCAAGCAGTGCCGAGGGGCTGCCGTCATCTGCCGCCCAAAAGCTGCTTTACGATCTTTTGTGTGTCAAATACCTCGATATCGTCCGGTACGTTCTGCCCGGCGGTCATATAGGAAAGCGACGTCCCCGAATAGAGCTTGACATTCAGGATATTTCCGTACGTCGTCGTCTCATCCAGCTTGGTAAATATCAGCTTGTAGTCCGCGATCTCCCGGTAGATATCCGCGATCTCAAGCAGATCCTTGTATTTTGTCGTCGCGCTCAAGACCAGATACACCTCGCGCTCGTACTCCTCGTTCAGACCCGCGATCAGCGATTTCATGTCGCTGCACTGCGCCTCGTTGCGATGGGAAAACCCTGCCGTATCGACAAAGACCAGGTCGTAATCGCAGAGCCGCTCCAGGGCGGCGTTCATCTCCTCCGCAGAGTAAATGATATTCATCGGCGCATCCAGAATATTCGCGTAAATCCGCAGCTGCTCCGTCGCCGCGATGCGGTAGGTATCGGCTGTGAGGAACGCCACACGCTTCTCCTTCTCCACCTTATAGCGGGATGCGATCTTCGCCAGCGTCGTCGTCTTCCCAACGCCCGTAGGACCGATAAAGAAAATGACGCGCGGCTTTTTCGCCGTCAGGTTGATCGTGTCCGGCTGCCCGAACTTCAGGATCAGCTTCTGATAGACGTTGGAGAGGATATAGTCCACGCTGTTGCCCTTGCTCACGACCTTCTCCGCATCCTCCATGATCTGATTGACATACTTCTCGTTGACATCGTTCTCCAGAAGGGTGCGGTAGAGCATCTTCACAAACTGAAACCCCTCCGGACTTGCCTGCTGCGTCTCCATACGCTCCTCCTTGCAGTTCTCCTCCGCGGAAAGCTGCTTTTCCAGAATATGGGACAGATTCTCCAGGCGGCGCTCCAGTCCCTCGCTCGTATTTTCCTTCCGCTCCTCCGCCAGCGCGGTCTGCCCCTCCGTCACAGGCTGCACACGCGCTGACTGCACATGCGCTGACTGCGCGTGCGCAGCCGGCGCATGCGGAATTGTGATCGGCTCATCCGCGGCAAGGTTGATCCCCTCCGCCGTCTTTTGCTGCACAGCCGCTGCGGAAACAGGATTGGCAAACTTTTCCTTCTCCTCCATCGCCATCGTCACCTCATAGATCGGCTCCTTGAACACCTTCAGCATTCCCTTGGGCTTGATCTCCTTGACGTTCAATACGACTGCCCCTTCGCCCATCTCCTTCTTTGCGTTTTCGATCGCCTCTTCTTTTGTCCTGCCCTGATACTTGTTAATGGTCATGTTATGCGGTCACCATCCCTACTGATTGTAATTCTACGTTGGACTCCACCTCATTGTAAGAGACAACGATCAGATCCTTGAAATATTCCTCTGTCAGCTTCTTAAAGTACATTCTCACGATCGGCGATGTGATCACGATCGCGCTCTTTCCCATGTTCTCCAGCTTCGAGACCTCCTCCTCGACAGAAGCCATCACGGCTTTCGTCTTTTCCGGGTCGAGGGTCAGATATGCGCCCTGCTCCGTCTGCTTCACAGAGGACATGATCTCCTGCTCCACCTTCGGGTCAAGCGTGATGACGCTCGTCGTCTCGTTCGCCGGGAAGTACTTGCTCGAGATGGCGCGCTTTAAGCTCTGCCGGACATACTCCGTGAGCACATCGGTATCTCTGGTCGCGGAAGCATGGTCGGCAAGCGTCTCAAAGATGCTGAGCAGGTCGCGGATCGAGATCCCCTCGGACAGCAGATTCTGCAATACCTTCTGCACCTCTCCCAGTCCCAGCAGCTTCGGCACCAGCTCATCCACAAGCACAGGATTGCTCTCCTTGAGATTGTTGATGAGGTTCTGCACATCCTGGCGCGTGAGCAGCTCCGCGATATGCGACCGGATGACCTCCGTCAGATGCGTCGCTATGATGGACGGCGGATCGACCACAGTGTAGCCCAGACTCTCCGCGCGCTCCCTCTGGCTCTCCGTGATCCAGATCGCCGGCAGATGGAACGACGGTTCAAAGGTCGGAATACCCGTGATCTCCTCCTCCACATAGCCGGGGTTCATCGCCATATAGTGATCGAAGAGGATCTCTCCCTCCGTCACCTGAATGCCCTTGATCTTGATGATATATTGATTCGGATTCAACTGTATATTATCCCGCAATCGGATGATCGGTACAACCGTACCAAGCTCTAGCGCGATCTGTCTTCGGATCATGACGACACGATCCAGCAGATCTCCCCCTTGATTGACATCCGCCAGCGGAATGATACCGTAACCAAATTCCAGCTCGATCGGGTCCACCTGCAGCAGTGAGACGACGTTCTCCGGCTTTCGGATCTCCTCCGCCTCGGTCTCCGCCATGCTGACCTCCTCCTCGATCTCCTCGATGCCGAGATTCTTCTCGACCATGCGACCTGCCACGATAAAGGCGATGCCGAACGGAACGAACAAAAACCATTCGAGCGGCGTCACGATCCCAAGAAACGCCATCGTGCCGCCGACGAGATAGAGCACCTTCGGGATGCCGAAGAGCTGCCCGACCAGAACATTGGAGAAATCCGCCTCCTTGGACGCCTTTGTGACGAGAATACCGGTCGCCAGGGAGATCAGCAGGGACGGGATCTGGGAACAGAGTCCGTCGCCCATCGTCAGAAGCCCGTAGCGCTGGATCGCGTCGGAGAACTCCATCCCCTGGCGCAGAACGCCCATGATCGTCCCTCCGATCAGGTTGACGAACGTGATGAGAAGACCTGCCGCCGCGTCTCCCTTGACATACTTCGTCGCACCATCCATGGAACCGAAGAAGCTGGACTCCTCCTGGATCTTATTTCTACGCTCCCGCGCCTCCTTCTCTGTGATCGTCCCGGTATTCAGATCCGCGTCGATCGCCATCTGCTTGCCCGGCATTGCGTCCAGGGTGAACCTCGCCGTCACCTCCGCCACTCGCTCGGAGCCCTTGTTGATGACAACAAACTGAATGATGATCAGAATGATGAACACGATGGCTCCCACGATCATATCGCCGCCGCCGACAAAGTTGCCGAACGTCTCCACAACGTTTCCCGGCGCGCCGGTCGTCAGGATCAGACGTGTGGAAGAAACGTTCAGTGAAATGCGGAAGATCGTCGTGAACAACAGCAGCGTCGGGAAGAAGGACATATCGAGCACTTCCTTCACGAACAGCGTGTTGAACAGAACGATCATCGCAAGCGATATGTTGATCGCCAGCATTACGTCAAGCAGTGTGGAATTGATCGGCACTATAAAAAAGATGACTGCAGCCAGCAGATAAAGCGCCACGCCCACGTCAGCTTTTTTCATACCCGTTCCTCCTTCGTCTTATCTCTGTTTGCTATTATATACCATTGCAAGGATTTCCGCCACTGCCTGATAAAGCTCGGGCGGTATCTCTCCGCCGATATCCACATTCGCATACAGCATCCTCGCCAACGGCTTGTTCTCCACAATCTCGATCCGGTTCTCCTTTGCCACCTCCCGGATCTTCATCGCCAGATAATCCTCGCCCTTTGCCAGCACGATCGGCGCGCGGTTGACCTCCGGCTCGTACTTGATCGCCACAGCCAGATGCGTCGGGTTCGTGATGACGACATCCGCCTTCGGGA
Source organism: uncultured Roseburia sp. (assembly GCA_947628935.1). Taxonomy (GTDB): domain Bacteria; phylum Bacillota; class Clostridia; order Lachnospirales; family Lachnospiraceae; genus Roseburia. The sequence goes on from CANRBT010000001.1 coordinate 45,160, forward strand.
CATCCTGCATCATACGACGCCTGGACGCCTCACGCATCCTCTGCCGCTGCCTTCCCTTGATCTCCGGATTTCCCTCCGTGTTCTTGTACTCATCCTTGACCTCCTGCTTGGTCATCTTCATATCCTCATTAAAGCGGTGCTTCTGATACAGGAAATCAGCGATACCGACGATCAGATATACGATACTGATACGGATGCCCGCATCGATGATGATGCTGCCGCACAGCCCAATGGCCTGCGGGAGCGGAATGTCATACAGGATGAAGATATCGTCCGCCTCGTCCCGGATCGAGATGTATGCGATATAGAGAATGACCGCGATCTTGACGATGGACTTGAACAGCTCGAACAGGGAATCCTTGGATATGATCCGCTTGAACCCGTTGAGCGGATTAAACCGGTCCAGCTTCGGCTTCAGCGGCTTTCCCGTCACCTTCCACCCTACCTGCAGGATATTGACCAGCAAGGTCACGGCAAAACCAAAGAGAAAAAACGGCGCCGCGATCACAGCCATCCGCAGGAAGATCTCCGCAAAAAAGCTCTGGATCGCCTGTACGGACATCTCGACGGAGTTGATCTTCACAAAATCAGACATCGTTCCGTACACATACCGGAACACGTTGAGGAATCCGTCCCCCACCGTGGACACAAAGACCCGCAGCACCAGGAAAAGCACGATCAGGTCAAAGGCCGCCGTGAGTTCCTTGCTCTTTACGACCTTGCCCTCCTCTCTCGCCTCTCTTAACTTTTTCGCGGTCGCCGGCTCGGTTTTTTCACCGCCCGGTCCGTCCTTTGCGAACCACTGAAGATCATATGAAAAAAGCATCTGCCCTGTTCCCTCTTCTATGCTAATACAGGCTCTCGACCACTGAGACCACCATCTTGCGCATCTCGCCAAAGATAAAGTCCGCGATCCCGGGCAGCAGCGTGACCGTTAAGAACATTACAGTCAACCCCAGCAGCACCTTCATCTGCATACCGACCGCAAACATGTTCATCTGCGGCGCGACCTTCGCCATAATGCCGAGGATGCAGTTGAGGATCATAATGCTCGCGAAGATCGGGAGCACGATGCGGAACGCGATGATGAACATGTCCGTGATAAACCCTGTGATCACGTTCAACAGGCTGTCCCACTGAAAGAGCTGTGCGTTCAGCGGGACGACGGTAAAGGAATCGACGATTGCCCGCAGCAGCACATGGTGCATGTCGGTCACGACCATGATCAACAGGATCAGATACTGGTACAGATTCCCGCTGATGGTCACCTGGGTATTGAACATCGGATCGAACTCCTGCGCCATGGAGAGACCGATATCCATGTCGATGATATTGCCCGCAAATAAAATAATGGAATTACAAATGTTTGCAGCAAACCCCATCAGCAACCCTGTAATTCCTTCCCTTAACACAATCACAGCATACCCGATCATCCCCGTATACTCGATCGCCGACGCATCTACGGAGTGGAAGATCAGGATCGTCACAGCCAGGGCAAGCCCGATCTTCGCCCGCGACGGAACGTTCCTCGTGGAAAAGAACGGCGCCACGAACATAAAAGCAGATATGCGTACCAATATCAAAATCAGTATTTCAAAATCGATCAGCGAAAACGAATAGTCAAACATGCCTCATCCTATCCCAGGTACACACTGAAATCCCAGATCCTGTTGATGAACTCGATCAGGTTCGTCAGGATCCAGGAGCCGAACAGCATGATTCCCAAAAAGACGGAAAGGATCTTCGGCACAAAGGTAAGCGTCTGCTCCTGAATGGACGTCACGGTCTGAAAGATACTGACGATCAGACCTACGATCAGGGAAATCAGAAGCATCGGCGCAGAACATATGATAATCGTATAAAGCGCATCCCTCGCAATATCCAAAACAACTCCCTGCGTCATCACAGCCCCTCCTCATCAAACATATCCGTCTTTGTTGCCCTCCCGTCACTGGAACGTCCGAACCAGACTTCCGATCAGGAGATTCCAGCCATCCGCAAGGATGAACAGCAGAATCTTAAACGGCAGAGAGATCGTCGTGGGCGGAAGCATCATCATACCCATGGACATCAGCACGGACGCCACGATCATGTCGATCACAATAAACGGAATGTAAATCAAAAATCCCATCTCAAACGCATAGCGCAATTCGCTGATGATAAACGCCGGCACGACCGTCGTAAACGGCACTTCATAGTAATCCTCCAGCGTCATATCGTCGGGATATTCCTGTCCGTCGATCTCCATGAACAGCTGCAGATCCTTCTCCATCGTCTCCCCGTACATAAAATCACGCAGCGGAAGCTGTGCCGCCTCGATCGCCTGCTCCACGGAGATGTCCCCGTTATCCATCGGCTGGATCGCCTGCTCATTGATCTCCTGGAACGTCGGCCACATGATAAAAAACGTCAAAAACAACGCCAAGCCCGCCATGACCTGATTGGGCGGCGACGTCTGTGTGCCGATCGCAGTGCGCACAAAGTGAAGAACCACAATGACGCGCGTATAGGATGTCAGCATGATCAAAAGCGAAGGCGCCACAGCGATCACAGTGAGCACCAGCAGCGCCCGTATAGGCGCAGATACGCTTCCGTCCTCATTGTTCACTGTGACGGACAGGAGACCGTTGTTGATGTCGTCCCGCGCATCCAGCGGTTCGTCCGTCTCCCCCGACGCTTCGTCGGAAAGCACATCATCCCCTATATCCGTCGCATAAACGCTCCGCGCAGCACCCGGCGAGAACAACACAACTGCAGCCACCAGGATCGCCGCTATGAATGACAGCGCACAATACGATTTTTTTATAGTTTTCATAGTCTAATCCTGTTTCCCGGAGAAACGCCCGCGCATCCTGTTCAAGGTCTCCTGAAAGCTTTCCTTCACATCGCCGGAAAAAACCGTCGGGCGGGCTCCCCCTCTTATCTGCTCCTCGGTCAGACCGATCTCATCCTCTGTCAGCTTCGCCAGCATCGTGACCGTATCTTTCCCAACCGCAACGACCAGATAAACGTCTCCTATCTTTAAGATCTGGATGTACTTCCCCGCAGCGATCTGTACGGTATCTATGACCTGCAGGCTCCGCCCCGTCATCTGCATTTTCTGGAATCCGCCGATCCACCTTGTCACAAGATAGGTGATGAGGAGCACAAACACAAAAATCAGGAGCACACCCAGAAGCTGTATCAAACTATCCCATGAAGCGGCAAGCAGCATCGCATTAGCCCACTACTTTTTTCACAGCCTCAAGCACGCGCTCTGCCTGGAACGGCTTGACAATGAAATCCTTTGCCCCGGACTGGATCGCCTCGATCACCATCGCCTGCTGTCCCATAGCGGAACACATGATGACGTTCGCGCCGGCATCGATCTCCTTGATCTTCTTGAGCGCCTGAATGCCATCCATATCCGGCATGGTGATATCCATCAGCACCAGATCCGGCTTTGCATCCGGGTACTTCTCCACTGCAACTTTTCCGTTCTCCGCCTCCGCGGCGATCTCATAGCCATTCTTTGTCAGAATGTCCTTGATCATCATTCTCATAAAAGCTGCATCGTCGCAAATCATAATCTTTGCCATAATACTCTCTCCTATTCATACATGTTTTTTTGTGACGTCTTATTTCACTATCTCAGTAATACGAATGCCATAGCTCTCCTCGATAATCACGACTTCGCCCTTGGCAACGTACTTACCGTTCACCAGAACATCGATCGGCTCACCTGCGATACGATTTAATTCTATAATAGTTCCGGGTGTAAAATCAAGAATCTCTTTGATCGATTTTGACGTTCTACCCAATTCCACTGTGACTTCAAGCGGTACGTCCATGATCAAATCGATATTTTCCGGTCCATACCCCACTGGAGCGTTTCCCGAAAACGCCTGGAACTGCGCCGGCTGTACATTTACCTGTTGTCCATACATCTGTGACATGTCCTGTCCCATCATCGGATTCCCCATCATCGGCATTCCCATCCCTGGATACCCCATCATCTGCGGGTTCGCCATTCCCTGCGCCCCCATTGCCTGTTGCTGCGGCATCGGCTGCGGAGCCGATGCGGCTGCTCCCTGCGGAGCCTGTTGCTGTGCAGCCGCCGCTTCCGGCGCCTGACTGCCCAGCGTCTCGTTGACGTCACGCTCCATGTTCTCTGTAACGCCCTTGCACATCTCTCTGGCAAAATCTGCCGGATAGAGCTGCATCAGTTCACTGTCGATCAGATCTCCGATCTCCATTCGGAAAGCGACCTTGACGAAATCGCCTGTCAAAAACTCCGCGATCTGCCCCTCGTCAACCGTCTGCTGAAGATCGATCAGATCCGCCTGCGGCGGGCTGATGTCGATCACCTTGTTCAGCATCGAGGACATCGCCGTCGCCGAAGAACCCATCATCTGGTTCATCGCCTCGCTGATCGCGCTCAGGTGCAATTCCCCGAGCTCCCCGCTGGTGTTCGTACC
>CANRBT010000002.1 GCA_947628935.1 uncultured Roseburia sp.
AAAGAATATTTAAAAACGGAAGTTCTGGACAGAGGACTGGCGGCAATCATAAAAGAGAGTTCTCTCTGCCGAGAAAAATCGGATTATGATGATTTTTATGTGGCGGGAAAGGCAGAGGCAGAAGAACAACTGAGAAATGCACAATATTTTGTGCAGAAGATTGAAGCATATGTGAGCGTAGCAGGGGAAAAGGTGTGATAGTTGTGTTTGCAGGGGGCGATCCTCCGCTTCTGACGAAGCGGGTGATGGGAATCGAACCCACGTATCCAGCTTGGAAGGCTGGTGTTCTACCATTGAACTACACCCGCATAAGATAATGCCCAGTTCCGGAATCGAACCAGAGACACGAGGATTTTCAGTCCTCTGCTCTACCAACTGAGCTAACTGGGCATCTCACAATTACAAATTTTACAGGATGTAAAAAAGTGTGTCAAGAAGAAAATGAAAAAACTGTAAATAATGAGGAAAAGTGCTTTTCTGCCACTCGATTCCATGATAAAATAAAACGCGGCGGACAGACTCCGCCCAAAAGGAGAGAGAGATGAAAGAGAAGCTGGTGATAGTTCCAAGAAAAAGATCGACGGGAAAGAAGGTGCTGACGGTCGCGCTGTTCCTGGTGACCTGTCTGATGTTCCTTCTGGCGATGGTATATCCGCTCATACTGACGGTCCCTGCCGTTGTCCTGGCGGTCGCGTGGTATTTTCTGGCGTTCCAGTCGGACATCGAATACGAGTACACCTATTATGACGGGGAGATCCGGTTCGCAAGGATCCGGGCAAAGCGCAGACGCAAGGAGCTGGGATATGTACCGATGGACGATGTCACGATCATCGCGCCGAAGGGCGACCGGAGCGTGTACAAGTACGAGGAGGACAGGATGATGGACAGGCGTGACCTGACCTCTGCGATGCCGGGAGCGCGCGTGTATGAGCTGGTCTTTAAGGGAGAGAAAGGGATGTGCCGGTATGAATTTGAGCCGGACGAGGAGATGCTCGATGAGATTTTGATCAAGTACCCGCGGTCTGTCATCAAGTGATCCTGACGATATAAGATAAAAAGTGCCTGCGGACAGACCGCATGAAGCCTGCCGCGGCACTTTTCACGTAAGGACACCCACGTATGCGGGATGTCCGTCACTACTTTTTGGGGACATCTTCCAGATAGCGCATACGGCTCGGAGACGTCTCCTGCACTTTTGTGTGCCCCGCCGTATTTTTCTGGCGCAGACACTTGGCGCAGAGCGTTCCGAACGTGATGGGCGTCCCGCAGCTCATGCAGTGCATCTTGATGGCGTTGAGACGCTTGTCTTTGTATTCAATGCGCCCCTCGCGGATCCAGTGCTTGACGCGGCTGAGCGGAATGTTGAATTCTTTTGCGACATCGTATTCATTGACATCGTTGGTACGGATATATTCCTTGACATCAGCGAAGAGCTGCTGTTCGATGCAGCTTTCGCAGAGCACCTTCTGGTAGGTGACCGGTAGTGCCCTGCCGCACAGTTCACAGGTGTTAAAATTTTCAAATAGACTACGTGCTTGCATGCACAACACCTCCCCCATTACATCTTATCATTACATTTTATTATAACACGAATGTGAATAAATGGGAACTGTTTTATTTATTGACCTGGGAAATTGGAGGATTTGCTATGGAAGACTCGGAACGTCCCATCGGCGTGTTCGATTCGGGCGTCGGCGGGATCAGTGTCCTGCGGGAGTTGGTCGCGCTGATGCCGCAGGAAAATTATATTTACTATGGAGATTCCGCACATGCGCCTTACGGCACAAAGACGCTGGAGGAGGTGAGGGCGTTGACCCTTGCGGACGCCGATCTTCTGGTCGGGCAGGGCGTCAAGGCGCTGGTGGCGGCGTGCAACACGGCGACCAGCGCGGCGATCCAGCTGCTGCGCGAGCGGTTTTCGGACATTCCGGTCATCGGGATCGAGCCGGCGCTAAAGCCTGCGGTCCTCTCGCGTGTGCATCCGCGTGTGCTCGTGATGGCGACGCCGATGACGCTGCGGGAGGAAAAGTTCCGCCGGTTGATGGAACGGTTCCGGGAGCAGGCAAGGGTGGAGCCGCTGCCGTGCCCGGGGCTGGTGGAATTTGTGGAGCACGGCGAGCTTTCCGGGGAGGCGTTGGAGGCTTTCCTGCGGGAGCTGTTTGCGCCGTATCAGGACGGGACCGTGGACTGCGTGGTGCTGGGATGCACCCATTATCCGTTTGTGCGGGAGACGATACAGAGCGTCCTCGGAGAGCATGTCAAGATTTTTGACGGAGGTGCGGGAACGGCGCGGGAGACGCAGCGCAGACTGCGGGAGAGAGGGCTTCTGCGGTCGGGCGGTGAGAAGGGGACGGTGACGTTCCAAAACAGTCTCTCCGATCCCGCGCTGTACGGGCTTGCCCGCAGGCTGCTGGCAGGTCCCTGCGTGCCGGAGACGCCCTGCGGAATGTAGGAATAAGGCATTTTTGCATTGTCAATAGAGTATAATTTTACAGGGAAAAAACAGGGCTTTTTCGTCGAAATTACTCTTTTCTTTTTCCCGGAAAAGGCTTAAAATGAGCGGAGCTGAAAAGTGAAGAAGGGAGAGAGATTATGGAGTCATACGAATTTTTGCTGTTTCTTGCCATCATCATGATCTCCACCAAGCTGCTGGGGTTGTTTTCGAGAAGAATACATATGCCTGCGGTGGTGGGAGCGCTGGTGGCGGGCGTGGTTCTCGGACCGTCCTGTCTGTCGATGATCACTCTGGACGGGGAGACGGGCGTATTTATCGAGCAGATGGCGGAGATCGGTGTCATTCTTCTTATGTTCAATGCCGGACTTGATACGGATCTGAGTGAGCTTAAGAAAAATGGCGTCGCATCGCTGGTGACGGCGCTGATCGGCGTTATCGTGCCGCTGGTGGGCGGATTCCTCGCGTATTCTTTGTATTTCCACACGGACTACAGCGATTACGGCGAGGTGCTGAAGGCTGTGTTCGTCGGCGTGGTGCTGACGGCGACCTCCGTGAGTATCACTGTGGAGACGCTGCGCGAGATGGGGAAGCTCAAGGGAAAGGTCGGAACGACGATCCTTGGCGCTGCTGTGCTGGATGATATCATCGGCATCATCGTGCTGACCATCGTGACGAGCCTGAAAGATACGAGTGTGAGCCCTGTGAGCGTGCTGTTGAAGATCGTGTTGTACTTTATCTTTATCGGGGCGATCGTGGTCGTGGTGATGAAGCTGCGCGGCTTCTTGGAAAAGCGCGACGGTGAGCGCCGCATCGTCATCATCTGTACGGCGCTCTGCTTTATCCTTTCTTATATATCGGAGGAGTTCTTCGGGATCGCGGATATCACGGGTGCGTATTTCGCAGGACTGATGCTCTGCTCCCTGAAGATCGAGGAGTATGTGGCAAGGCGTTGTGAGATCATCTCCTATCTGGTATTCTCGCCTGTGTTTTTCGCGAGCGTCGGCTTAAAGGTCACGCTGGGAGGAATGGATGCGAGCATCTGGATCTTCTCGATCGTGCTTCTGGTCGTGGCGATCCTGACGAAGGTGATTGGCTGCGGTCTGGGCTCGAGGGTCTGCGGATGTACGAACAAGGAGGCGCTGCAGATCGGTATCGGGATGGTTTCCCGAGGGGAGGTCGCGCTGATCGTGGCGCAGAAGGGCTATGCGAGCGGGATGCTCGACAGCGTGCTGTTTGCGCCGATCGTCGTCGTCGTGATCGTGACGACGCTGCTCACGCCGATCCTGTTGAAGATGGTGATGAAGGATTAAGGGAAAAAAGAAGTGTTGTAGCAAAGGGCAGGCTCTACGGAGCCTGTTTTTTGTGCGAAAATTTATATTCTGTTCTTTGCTATGGATGTTCGATTATTTTTCGGAAATTCCATATTTTTTAAAATATTAATAATATTCAAAAAATTAATTGACAAATAGTTATGGGAGGGGTATGCTGGTAGACATAAAATGTAATACGTCTGTCGGGGAATAGGATTTGCCGCATAGACAAAGGAGGAAAAGAATAGTATGAAACGAAAAGGTATCATGTGGCTCATCTTGCTATGCATATTGGTGGGAATGGTTCCGGTAAACATTCTGGCAAGCGGAGCAGGACGGGCAGAGAAAAGCGTGTCCGACATCAAGGTTGACTTCCGTGTCGTTTACAAAGGAGAGGTAGTGCCGAATACGCACATCGAAGCGCGTATGGTAACAGAATCGGATGAGATTGTAAGCGAGTTGGGGAGCAGTGACAATGGAGAGTTGAATGTCACTATAGATAATGAGCAGTGGGGATTTTTAGAGTTTGTTGTTGATTTGCCGGAGGGATATGAGTATGGAAATGAAAATACCTTCGTGAGAAAATGGCTAAGGGTAACGGGAGACGGGTTGAGCGAAGGAGGAACAAATTCATATGGATATTTTTCGGGTAGTGGTACGTTTAATTGTGAGGTGACAAAGCCGGCAGAAGACGGATATTTAACAGGCAGTTATAGTCAGTTGTATGTGGTGGAAGGGGATGTTGTCGATGTTTCAGGAGCACTGTTTTCGACATCTGAAGGGGCGTTTTGCCTGTATCAGGTTATGCCGGACGGAACCCGCACCAGAGTCTATGCGGACAGGATGGGGTTGGTTGAGGACAACGGCGTGCTGGAGTATGATGATGGCGTCATTGCATTAAAGCCTGGGAAGGCAGAAATCTATTTTATGTATAAGGGTATGAAATACGTTTTGCCGGTCACTGTCTTTTCCAAGGAAGACCAGGAAGCCATGAAGGAAAAAAGCTTGACAGCAAACGTAGATCATATGACTGTCAAACAGGGTGAAACCTTGGATCTTCGGGGAGCATGGAAGGAAGAATATACGGATTTTCAACTGTTCCTTGTAGACAAGGATGGTACAAGGACAAGAGCCTACTGTGACACTGTGTCGCACGGTCCAGGATTCACTGTGACCGGAAATCCGGAGGGATATCTGGAATATACGGCAAAAGAGGCAGGAACGTCTTATTTAACGTTCCGGGTGTATTATAATGAGGCTTACAGTTGGAATTTCAGGCTGACGGTTGATGTGATAGAGGCTGACGGCTCAAATACAGAGACGCCGACAGAGATACCCGGTGACACGACGACCGCGCCGACAGAAGCGACGGAAACAACAGAAACGCAGAGTACGGCATCTGCATTTTCTCAGGGGGAATTGACATACAAAGCAGAGGATGGCAGACAGGTCAGGCAGATTGTATCAGCGGAGAATGCGTCTATTACGGTTGCTGGGAATCCCAAAGTTATTCAGACTGGTATGACGCTTAAGGCGGCGTATACGGTTGGAGGAGATAGCTATGAACGGGCATATACAGCGCTTCAAAAAAGGATCACGGGCTATGAAGGTTTTCGGGTTTATGATATCGACTTGTGGGATGCAGCCAATCAGCAAATACATCAGCTGGGCGAGTATGTGAATGTGACGATGCCAATACCGGAAGGACTGTCTTTTGGAAACGGCGTTGTGCTTGCTGTGTACCGTGTGGAGGAGGATGGGTCATTGACTCATTGTCAGTCGGCGGTAAAGAACGGGATGTTGACCTTTGCGACCAATCATTTCAGTACCTATATCATTGTGCAAAATGCCGTGGAAACATCGCCGAAGACCGGAGAAGAACAGGGAAGCTTTTTGGGATGGCTGTTTTGATTGACAGCGGAGATATAAGAGGAGAGCTGCTCGTTGTGATAGAGCGCGTAGACGAAACGCTACGCGCTCTTTTTTTGCCTTTTTTGAGATTTGTTATGAATAAATGAAAAAGATATGACAATGTATCTGTGAAGGGCAAAAGAGCTGCTTCACAGGACGTCCCAGGGGAGAGAACGGCATGACAAAACAAGAGCTTGAACAGTGCATAGAGGAATACGGCAGGGATATCTACTCCTTTTGCAGGTATCTGACAAATGATCTTCCGGAGGCGGAAGACCTGTATCAGGACACGTTTCTGCTGGCGACAGAAGTCAAGGAGAGGATAGAATATAACCGCAATCCGAAAAGCTATCTCCTTTCGATCGCGCTGCGCATATGGAAGAACAAAAAGAGGAAATATGCATGGCGGAAACGGATCGCGGATGTGCGGTCCGCCGATGATGCACTGGAAGCAGACAGCGGAGGAACTGCGGAACTGTCTTTGGAGGAACAGATCCTTGCGACAGAAAAAGATGAGTCTGTACGGATCGCGGTCAGTCACCTGCCGGAAAAGCTTAAGATCGTGGTGCTCCTCTTTTATATGGAAGAGCTTACGACGGCGCAGATCGCCGAGGTGATAAAAATACCTGTGGGAACCGTGCTGAGCAGACTGCACGAGGCGCGAAAAAGGTTAAAGAAGGAATTGGAGGATGTTTTATGAAGGAAAAAATACTGGATGATGCACTGCGTCAGGCGCTTGCTCCGCAGGAGGAAGCCGATGTTTGGCTGAATCAGAGAATCTTAAAGCGGGCAGAGGAGAAAAGGACGGCAGGAGGAAGAAAAAGCAGGCTGCCAGCGGCCGTTGCTGCGGTATTGCTGCTGTGCGCTGGTTCCGTGACGGCGTATGCCGCATGGAAATATCTGTCGCCCTCTGACGTCGCAGAGGAGATGCAGGATGCCGAGTTGGCAGAGGTATTTCAGAGCGCGCAGGCGACCGCCGTTTATGAAACGCAGAGCTGTGAAGGTTACCGGGTTACTCTGCTGGGGGTTGTCTCCGGGGAAGGATTGTCGGAATATCCGCGTTATCAAAACGGCACACTGGCGCAGGACAGGACCTATGCGGTCGTTGCCATTGAAAAGGAAGACGGCGCACCGATGCCGGACATCTCAGAGGAGGGATATGGGGAACTGGAATTTTTTGTCTCGCCGCTTATCGCCGGTTACGATCCGGCGCTCTACAACCTCGCGAGCATGTCCGGGAATTATATGGATATGGTACAGGACGGCGTTTTGTACAGGCTTGTGGAATGTGATACGGTAGAGATATTTGCAGACCACGAGATCTATTTATGCGTTACGGAAGGAACGTTCTATCCTGCGGAAGCCTACCGCTATGACAGACTGACGGGAGAGATCGGCAGAAATGAGGACTATGAGGGTCTGAACGCTTTATTTGGGCTGCCGATGGATGCGGCGGGGGCGGATCCCCAAAAAGCTGCGGAATATATCGAAAGTCTCGGGCTCGAGACGGATATTCCGGAAGAAGGATGGGAAGTGGAGACAGACGGAGCGTTTGAGGTGGAGATCACAGAGGGTCATCAAAAGGGAGCGGAAGTCGCAGAGTATGCCCTGCAGTTTGTCGGTAATCCGTATTCCTGGGGCAGCGACAGCCTGACGGACGGTACGGACAGCTCCGGCTTTACAAAAAGCGTATATGCGTATTTTGGCATCTGTATTCCGCATGATTCGCGCGGACAGCGCGAGGTCGGGACAAAGGTGGATGCCTTAGATAAGGCAATGCCCGGCGATCTGATCTTTTATGAGACACCTGCGCACGTGGCGATCTACCTGGGAGAGGGAAAGATCGTTCATGCGATGCCGGAACATGGGATCTGTATTTCCGAGGCAGAGTTTGATGATGTTTCAGAGATCAGACGGATCCGGGACTAGGGGACGCTGCTGTATTTTATAAAGACCAGATATCCGCGTTCGTCGACGAGACGCTCGTCACGCCCGCCTGCAGCAGCGCCATAATGTCCTCCTTGTCGGAGACGAGCCCGCCCGCGATGACCGGGATCGGAGAGATCCTGCACACCTTTGCGACGATCTTGGGCATCAGGGCGGGAAGTACTTCGATCAGGTCAGGGCGCGCGTTCTTCACCTGACGTTCGATGTTCTCGTATGCCATAGAGTCGATGAGGAACAGACGCAGGATCGTGTAGAGCCCCAGCTCCTTGGCGCGCTTGATGAGCATCGGCTTTGTTGTGATGATGCCGTCCGCCTCAGTGTATTTTTTGAGAAAATCCACGGCGATCTCCTTGGAGCTTAAGCCTGTGATCAGGTCCAGATGTACCATGGCGAGCCGGCCGGACGATTTCACCGTCGCTACGATGTCTGCAATGTTCACAATGTCCCCATAGAGGATAAAGACGACGCGGCTGTCGCTGGATAAGCATTGCTTCAGACCGTCGTCATCCTTGATCGCTGCGATGATGGGGGAATCCTCCAGGGCTTCCCGAAATTCTTTTTTCATGTGCGTTCTCCGTCTTTGTGATAAGGACATTATATCTAAGTTTTCGCCGCAATGCTATAGGCTGCGATCATTTTGCCGGAATATTGCGAGCGGCAACGATGTCAACGCCGGTTCCAGCAACGTTCGACAGCAGCACGTCCCCGATGGCGATCGGAGCCTTTGCGACAAGACCCTTCAATGCCTCCACGCAGGCAAAGATCTGATCCTTGGGAATGTCGGAGGCTGTTTTGACATTCACCATCGGGCAGACGCCGCCCTCGACGCGCACTGTGGAGGTCACGATGCGGGTCGGGTTCGTTACCTCCTTTCTGGCATAGGCGTCCCCTTTGGGGCAGGTGTTGCCGGTTACATTTGTCACTTCCTTGCCTTCCATCGTCACTGTGATCGGACAGCCCAGCGGACAGCCGATGCAGGTCAGTTCTCTTGTGCTCATGATCGTCCTCCTTCCTTACGCTTCCTCAATGCGGATCGTGATCTTGTTCAGGTTCGGGTAGTCGCCCAGCTTTTTTTTGTCCAGAACGACCTGTTCCATCTCGCCGGGAGCCATGACCGGGCGTTTGCGCCTGGCGATCAGCTCGTCGTCGAAGTAGGTGGCGATCGAGCAATTCCGGTACACGCCGCCCACGCGGAAGCGGACCGTCAGCTTATCGTCCATCTCCTGCGGGCGAATGAATTTCGGCACAGTATAGCGCACGCCGTCCACGGGCAGGATCTCCACGGTGCGGGCGTCCGTTTTTGCCCCGTTTTTGATATACTGCGCCGCGTTTCTGCCGGCGGCTGCGGCCTCCTGAGACACGTAATCCACGAGATCATGGACGTGCAGGACGTTGCCGCAGGCAAAGATGCCTTCCACGTTCGTCTCCAGATTGTCGCCGACGACGGGACCGGAGGTCACGGGATTTAAGGTGACGCCCGCGCTCTTGCTCAGCTCGTTTTCCGGGATCAGTCCGCAGGAGAGCAGCAGGGTGTCGCATGTATAGCGCTCCTCCGTGCCGGGAATGGGCTTGCGGTCGGGACCGACCTCGGCGATCGTGACAGCCTCGACCCGTTTCTTTCCCTCGATGTCGACGACCGTGTGGCTGAGCTTCAGGGGAATGCCAAAATCATCCAGGCATTGGACGATGTTCCGTTTCAGACCGCCGGAGTAGGGCATGAGCTCCGCGACGACCTTGACCTTGGCGCCCTCCAGGGTCATGCGGCGCGCCATGATCAGACCGATATCGCCGGAGCCGAGGATGACGACCTCGCGACCCGGCATATAGCCCTCCATGTTTACGAGCCGCTGCGCTGTTCCGGCGGAAAAGATGCCGGCGGGTCGGAAGCCCGGGATATTCAAAGCGCCGCGGGAGCGTTCCCTGCACCCCATTGCAAGAATGACTGCCTTCGCCTGGATCTCAAACATGCCGTCCTCGCGGTTCATCGCCGTGACTCTTTTGTCGGAGGAAATATCCATCACCATCGTGTTCAGCTTATAGGCGATGCCGCGCTCTGCGACCTGCGCGATGAATCGGGAGGCGTACTCCGGTCCGGTCAGCTCCTCCTGAAAGGTGTGGAGCCCGAACCCGTTGTGGATGCACTGGTTTAAAATACCGCCCAGCTCCTTGTCGCGCTCGATGATCAGAATACTCTCGATACCTGCATCTCTGGCAGATACCGCTGCGGCAAGACCTGCAGGACCGCCGCCGACAATGACTAGATCATAGTTTTTCATGATGGATGTCCTCCCTATATCTCTTTGTTCGTGCCGATGACGATCGCTCCGCCGACACCGTTCTTTGTGATATCATAGATGCTCATGGACGCCTCCCGCTCCAGGATCTCCATGGTGCGGGGAGAGCAGAAGCCTGCCTGACAGCGCCCCATGCCGGCGCGTGTTCGGCGTTTGACGCCGTCCAGGGAGCGTGCGCCGAGCGGACGGCGGATCGCATCGATGATCTCGCCCTCCGTGATCATCTCGCAGCGGCAGATGATGTTGCCGTATGCGGGCTGCTCGCGGATCAGCCTGTTGCGCTCCTCCATGGAAAGCGTCTCCGGACGGAGAATGCCCTTGCGCGTGGAGACGAAGTCGGACTTCTCCGTCAGGGGAAGGAGCTGCGTGACGATTTCCGCGACCATCTCGCCGATCGCCGGTGCGGAGGAGAGTCCCGGGGACTCGATCCCGGCGGCGTTGATAAATCCCCTGGCATCCGCGGCTTCCCCGATGACGAAATCGTCGCTGTCCTCGTGGGCTCTCAGCCCTGCAAAGGAGGTGATGACCTGGCGCATCGGAACATTTTTGACGCTGCGGGAAGCCGTCGCCGTGAGGGAATCCAGTCCGTCCTGGGTCGTGTTCAGGGATTCCTTGTCCTCGACATCCACGGCAGTCGGACCGACCAGAAGATTTCCGTGGACGGTCGGGGTGACGAGTACGCCCTTTCCCATTTTGGAGGGAAGCTGGAAGATGGTGTGCGATACATGTGTTCCGGCATCCTTATCCAACAGGCAATACTCTCCCTTTCTGGCTGTGATGTGGAGCTTGTGGCTGCTCACCATATTGTTGAAGGTGTCGGCATAGACGCCGGCGGCGTTGACGACGATTTTTGCCTCGAATGTCTCCGCTTCCTTTGTGTCGGTATGTACCGTCCGGAGCGCATAGCCGTCCGCCGTCTTTGCGATGGATTCGACGCATGTGTTCAGGAAGAAAGATACGCCGTTCGTGTATGCGTTTTCCGCAAACGCCATCGTCATGTGAAAGGGGCATACAATGCCGCCGGTCGGTGCATAGAGCGCGCAGACGGCGTCGTCGCTGATGTTCGGCTCCATCGAAAGCAGCTCCCCGCGTTCGATGATCCGGAGATCCGGGACGCCGTTCTTTTTCCCTTTTTCCAGGAGCGTCTCAAGCCCCGCGGGATCCTGCTCCTTTGTGCAGACGACCAGGGAGCCGTTGCGCTGGAACGGAATGTCCAGATCCTTTGCGAGCTGATCCATCATCGCGTTGCCGCGGACGTTCAGGCGCGCCTTAAGGGAGCCGCATGCCGCGTCGAAGCCGGCGTGGATGATGGCGCTGTTTGCCTTGGAGGTTCCGCTGCATACATCCTCTTCGCGCTCGATGACGCAGATGCTTGCCTGGTATTTGGATAATTCTCTTGCTATCGCGCTGCCGACGACCCCGGCGCCGATGATCGCTACATCATACATAGTTCCATCTCCTTTTTTGCATTGTGTGAGCGCCGAGAGGGCAAAAAAATAGCAAGAAAAATAAAACGAAGAACCTCGCCTTATCTTACCTTGCTCACGTCTCTCGGTAACTCTTATTCATCTGTCTCCATTATAGCATGGATTTGAGATTTGGCAAGCGGTAATTTGATTTTTGCGCAGGGGATTCCCGTTTGCACCTGTGTGCGTTTTCCATTATAATAGGAGACACAGAGGAGCGGAGGAAGCATGGAGGAACGATGAAGGAGAGGACATATCAGCTCTGCCTGGACGGGGTGACGATCACAGTGACGAAAAAGCGCATGAAGCATATGTATCTGCGCATCCGAAGGGAGGACGGAACGGTACGCATCTCTGCGCCCTGGCAGATGAGCGAGGAGCGGATCCGGGCGTTCGCGGAGGAGCGGCTCGACTGGATCAGACAACACAGGGAAACGTACATCGAAGCGAGTCGGAAACGGGGGGAACAACGACCGGAGAGCAGGGAAGAGACAGAACGGCAGAAGCGCATATTGAAGGCGGAGGTCGAGCGGCTGGTGAAGAAGTGGGAACCTGTGATGGGGGTGCAGGTGTCCGGTATTACGATCCGCCGGATGAAGACGCGCTGGGGTTCCTGCAATACGGGAACGCACCACATCAACATCAATCTCGCGCTGGCGAAAATGCCGCCGGAATGTCTGGAGTATGTCGTGGTGCATGAGATGACGCATATCTTAGAGCCAAGTCACAGCCCCGTGTTTTGGGGGCATATGACAAGGTATTACCCGGATTGGAAGCGGGTCAGAAACGCGATGAGAGACGAGCTCCCGGAGTGAGTCAGGCAAAGCGGTTCGATGCGGGGTCGTATTGGTAGTCGATCGCGCCGAGTGTGCGGATCAGCTCTGCGGCATCGAGTCCGAGACTGGAGGAAAGCTCCTCCAGGGAGGCGTAGTGATCCCGGAGCTGCGTATTTACAAAGCTGAGGAGCATGACGGGATCCTTGGGGAGATGATCGTACATTGCCATACCGTAAGTCCTTTCTGCTATCTGAGAAGATATCTCATGCTAAAATAGCACAGAAGACGAAAAAAAGCAAGGCGCTCAAGGAGGCGGATGCCATGGAAAAGGCGATAGACAAAGAGGTGTTTGAGAAATTTTTTCACGAAAATTACTGCGAGGTGGAGTATGCGCAGGTCAGGGAGGAGTTTGAGCAGATCGCAAGACGGGAGGAAGGGATCTTTACGGACGGTTATTCTGTGCGTGGACTGAAGCGGGAGAATTTTATCCTGTACCTGACGAGCGAGAGCTACTGTGATTTTGAGGCTGTGGTACAGGAGACGATGGACGACCTGAATCCCGAGATCCTGGATGCCATGCTCGATGTGACAAGCACACAGCCGGACGGGGATGAAGTGACGGAGATCTATTGGGAGACGCAGCGGGAACTGTTAAACGGGTTCCTGCTGCGTCTGTATGATGAGGTGCTTTCACGCCCGGAATACCGTGGCAGCCGCAACGAAGCCCTTGAATAAGGGATGCGGACGGTTCGGACGGGATTTCAGCTCGGGATGCGCCTGGGTCGCAAGAAACCATGGGTGATCCGGGATCTCGATCATCTCTACGATCCTGCCGTCGGGGGAGGTGCCGCAGAGTTTCATGCCCTTTTCCGTCAGCGGTGCGCGGAAATCGTTGTTGACCTCGTAGCGGTGCCTGTGGCGTTCCTCGATCTCCGTCGTGCCGTATACCTTGCAGGCAAGGGAGGACGGATCCAGGACGCAGGGATAGGAGCCAAGCCGCAGGGTCCCTCCGATATCCTCGACGCCGCTCTGATCCGGCATCAATGCGATGACCGGGTGCGTCGTGTTCGGGTCGAGCTCGATGCTGTGCGCGTCGTTGAAGCCGCAGACGTGCCTTGCGTACTCGATGATGGCGACCTGCATGCCAAGGCAAAGCCCAAGATAAGGCATGCGGTGTTCCCTCGCATACTGCGCGGCGAGGATCTTGCCCTCGACGCCGCGGGAACCGAAGCCGCCCGGAACAAGAATGCCGGAGACATCGGAAAAGATCTCGTCCATATTTTCCGGGGTCACATCCTCGGAATCCACCCATTTGATGTTGACCGTCGTATGTGCGGCGATACCGCCGTGCTTCAACGCTTCGACAACGGATATGTATGCGTCGTGCAGGGCAATGTATTTCCCTACGAGCGCGATGGTCACGTCGCCGTTGGGATGGCGCAGCGCGTCTACCATCATCTCCCAGTCCTTCAGGTCCGGTTCCGGGCATTCCAGATGAAGCGATTCGCATGCGACCTTCGCAAGGTTTTCCTTCTCCATGGCAAGCGGCGCCTCATACAGGTACTCCACGTCCAGATTCTGCAGCACATGACTGCTCGGCACGTTACAGAACAGGGCGATCTTGTCCTTCAGGCTCTGGTCGAGCGGGAGCTCGGAGCGGCAGACGATGATGTCGGGCTGGATGCCCATGCCCTGAAGTTCCTTGACGCTCGCCTGGGTAGGCTTCGTCTTGAGCTCGCCGGACGCTTTGATATACGGGATTAGCGTCACATGGATGAGGATGGCGTTCTCATGACCGACCTCGTGCTGGAACTGGCGGATCGCTTCGAGGAAGGGCTGACTCTCGATATCTCCGACCGTGCCGCCGACCTCGATGATGGCGATATGGGTGTCCTCCGATGTAAAATTCCGGTAGAAACGGCTCTTGATCTCGTTGGTGATGTGAGGGATGACCTGTACGGTCCCGCCGCCAAAATCGCCCCGGCGTTCTTTCTGCAGGACGGACCAGTAGACCTTTCCTGTCGTGACGTTCGAGTTTTTTGTCAGACTTTCGTCGATAAAACGCTCGTAATGTCCCAGATCCAGATCTGTCTCCGCACCGTCGTCCGTCACGAACACCTCTCCGTGCTGGATCGGGTTCATCGTTCCCGGGTCGATATTGATATAGGGGTCAAATTTTTGCATAGTTACCTTATAGCCGCGGGCCTTCAGCAATCTTCCGAGGGAAGCCGCTGTGATCCCTTTTCCCAGTCCGGAAACGACACCTCCGGTTACAAAGACGTACTTTACAGGCATGAATTCCTCCTCCTTCTGATGTTTGTTCGTGGATGCTCTATAATCAATATAGTATACACCGAAGTAGGGGCAAAATCCAGATAATTTTGACAGAGTATCTTTTTTTACAAAAAATAACCGCTCATATCCGGAACCTATGCTGCAAAAAATAATAAAGCGGTATGCGCAGACGGAGGATTGTTTCGAAAAAATTTAGATGGAAGAAAGAAAAGTTCATGAAGTTCATATTGCTTTTAAAGGGCAATTTCAATATAATATAGAAGATATACGACAGGGAAAGGTAGATACAGTATGGATAATCAGGGACCTAATAATGGTTATAACAATGGAAATAATAAAAACGGCGGAGAGGGTGGCGGCGGAAACGGCAATAATAACCGCAACGGTCAGCTCCTCATGGCGTTTATCCTCGTAGCCCTCATCATGCTTTTTGTGATGAGCCTTGTCACAAACCAGTTCAATCAGATGAGCACGAAGGAGGTTTCCTACACAGAGTTCCTTGACATGGTGAACGGGACCGGGGACTGGGAGGGAGAGAGCGTCAAGTCCGTCGAGATCGGCTCCTACCAGATCGACATCACGCTCAATACCGACGAGGAACAGCCGTACCAGATGACCTACTACTGCGGGCGTGTGGCGGATGACGACCTGATCCCTCTGCTGAAGGAAAAGGGCGTGGAGATCAACGGCGTGATCCCGGACAACACCTCGACCTGGATCTACAACATCTTAAGCTTTCTGATCCCGATCCTGCTGCTCTGGGGCGCGCTGGGCTTTTTGATGCGCCGGATGGGCGGCGGCGCCATGGGAGTTGGCAAGAGTACGGCGAAGGTGTATGTGGAAAAGCAGACAGGCGTCACCTTCAAGGATGTCGCCGGACAGGACGAGGCGAAGGAGTCCCTGCAGGAGGTAGTAGATTTTCTGCACAATCCGAGAAAGTACCGCGATATCGGCGCAAAGCTGCCGAAGGGCGCGCTGCTGGTCGGACCGCCCGGAACCGGAAAGACATTGCTGGCAAAGGCGGTCGCGGGGGAGGCAAAGGTGCCGTTTTTCTCCCTTGCGGGGTCGGATTTTGTGGAGATGTTTGTCGGCGTGGGCGCGTCCCGCGTCCGTGATCTGTTCAAGGAGGCGCAGAAGCAGGCGCCGTGTATCATCTTTATCGACGAGATCGACGCGATCGGAAAGAGCCGCGACAACCGCTATGGCGGAAACGACGAGCGGGAACAGACGTTAAATCAGCTCCTGGCGGAGATGGACGGCTTTGATACGAGCAAGGGGCTTTTGATCCTGGCGGCGACGAACCGCCCGGAGGTGCTGGACAAGGCGTTGCTGCGTCCGGGACGTTTTGACCGGCGCATCATTGTGGATAAGCCGGATCAGAAGGGGCGCCTGGAGACGCTGAAGGTGCATTCGAAGGGCGTGATGATGGATGAGACTGTGGATCTGGACGCGCTGGCGCTGGCGACGGCGGGGCTGGTCGGCTCCGATCTCGCAAATATGATCAACGAGGCTGCGATCAACGCCGTCAAGCACGGCAGGAAGTTCGTCAACCAGTCGGATCTGTTCGAGGCATTCGAGTTGGTCGCGGTCGGCGGCAAGGAGAAGAAGGATCGCGTCATGAGCGAGAAGGAGCGCAAGATCGTGGCGTACCATGAGGTGGGACATGCGATGGTGACGGCTCTGCAGAAAAATACGGAGCCCGTGCAGAAGATCACGATCGTGCCGCGGACGATGGGCGCGCTCGGATATACGCTGCAGACCCCCGAGGAGGAAAAGTTCTTACAGACCAAGGATGAACTGCTCGCCAAGATCACGACCTATATGGCGGGACGCGCGGCGGAGATGCTGGTGTTCCAGTCGGCGACCAGCGGCGCGGCGAACGACATCGAGCATGCGACGGCGATCGCGCGCGCGATGGTGACGCAGTACGGTATGAGCGAGAAATTCGGGATGATGTGCCTGGCGACGACCGAGAACCAGTATCTGGACAACCGGGCGGGACTCATCTGCGGTGAGGACACGGCGGCGCAGATCGACAAGGAGGTGCTCTCCATCATCAACCATGCCTATGACGAGGCGACGAGGCTGCTCACGGAAAACCGTGACGTGCTGGACAAGATCGCCGATTATCTGTACCAGCATGAGACGATCACAGGCAGGGAGTTCATGAAGATCTTCCGCGAGCTTAAGGGCATTCCCGAGCCGGAGGAGGAGTCGGACAAGAAGACCTTCTTTGAGCAGGCGGAGCAGGCGCGCCTGGATCTGGAGAGCCGGAAGGGAGCGGTCATCGACCACATTGTCGACGATGATACGCCCCGGACGAAGAGCGATGGTGAGTGATGTTTGATATAGCAGAGGAATTAAAAAAACTCCCGGATCAGCCGGGAGTTTACATTATGCATGACAGCCGGGACGCGATCATCTACATCGGGAAGGCGCTGAGCCTGCGCAAGCGGGTGCATCAGTATTTTCAGCCGAGTCATGACGAGGGCGTCAAGAAGGCGCAGATGGTGCGCCAGATCGCGCGGTTCGAGTATATCGTTACCGATTCCGAGCTGGAGGCGCTGGTGCTGGAATGCAATCTGATCAAGGAGCATCGTCCCAAGTACAATACCATGCTGCGGGACGATAAGACATATCCGTATATCAAGGTGACTCTCGGTGAGGATTTCCCGAGAGTCCTCTTTTCACGTCAGCAGAAAAAAGACAGATCACGTTATTTTGGACCGTACACCAGTGCGGGAGCTGTGAAGGACACGATCGAGCTCGTGAACCGGATCTATCAGCTGCGCACCTGCAGCCGGAGCTTGCCCCGCGATATTGGAAAGGAACGCCCGTGCCTGAACTATCACATCCATCTGTGCGCGGGACCCTGCAACGGCGGGATCGGGCGGGAGGAGTATCGCGCGCGCGTGGATTCCGTGCTCGAGTTTCTGAATGGCAATTACGGCCCTGTCCTAAAGCTTCTGGAGGGGAGGATGAACGAGGCGTCGGAGCGTCTGGAGTTTGAGAAGGCGATCGAATACCGGGAGCTCCTGGGCAGCGTGCGCCAGATCGCGCAGAAGCAGAAGATCACGCACACGGACGGGGAGGACAAGGATATCATTGCGGTCGCCGCAGACGAGCAGGATGCTGTGGTGCAGGTCTTTTTTGTGCGGGACGGGAAGCTGATCGGAAGGGACCATTTTTATGTGAGGATCGGTGCGGAAGATACGCAGAGCCAGATCCTGGCGACGTTTATGAAACAGTTTTATTCAGGCACTCCGTTCATCCCGCATGAGATCATGCTGCCCGGTGAGGTGGAGGAGCGGGAGATCCTGGCGGACTGGCTCTCTCAGAAACGCGGGGGCAAGGTCTACCTGCGGGTGCCGCAGAAGGGAATGAAGGAAAAGCTGGTGGAGATGGCACAGAAAAATGCCGAGCTGGTGCTTTCGCAGGACAGGGAGAAGATCAAGCGCGAGGAAGGGCGCACCATCGGCGCGCTGAGGGAGATCGAAAGGCTGCTGCAGCTGGAGGGGCTGGAGCGCGTGGAGGCATATGACATCTCCAATACCAACGGCTTTGAGTCTGTCGGCTCCATGATCGTCTATGAGAAGGGGAGACCAAAGCGCAGCGATTACCGCAAGTTCAGGCTGCGCACAGTGACGGGACCGGACGACTATGCGTCGATGTATGAGGTCCTGACGCGACGGTTTACCCATGGCATCCGGGAGCAGGAAGCGTTGGAGGAGAAAGAGCTGGAAGGGGAATACGGAAGCTTTACGCGGTTTCCGGATCTGATCATGATGGACGGCGGGCGCGGGCAGGTCAATATCGCGCTGCGCGTGCTGCAGGAGCTGCACCTGGATATCCCGGTCTGCGGGATGGTGAAGGATGATAACCACAGGACGCGCGGGTTATACTATCACAATGTGGAGATCCCGATCGACCGGTCAAGCGAGGGATTTAAGCTGATCACACGCATTCAGGACGAGGCGCACAGGTTTGCGATCGAGTATCATCGTTCCCTGCGCGGCAAGGAGCAGGTACATTCCGTTCTGGACGACATCCCGGGGATCGGTCCCGCGCGCAGAAAGGCGCTGATGAAAAAGTACCAGTCGCTTGATGCGATCAAGGCCGCGGATGAGGCGGACCTCGCGGCGACGGACACGATGAATGCGCGTGCTGCGCAGGAGGTCTGCCGGTTTTTTCGGGAGAGGGAGGAGCAGAATCTGCGGGCGCGCGGACAGGGGGTTTCCGTTGAAGAATCCGGCGGGGTATGATATAATGACCGAAAAGACGCAAGGACCATAGAAGGAGAAAAGGGATGAACGGTAGCAGCAATGGCGTAAGTGTGGCAAAGGTGGCGCAGATTCTGGATCTGCTCAATTTTGTGCCGGATATGGAGTTGAAGGGACATCGGATCAAGGTCAGCGACGTCAACCGTCCGGCGCTTCAGCTCAGCGGCTATTTCGAGCACTTTGAGCAGTCCCGCGTGCAGATCATCGGTTTCGTGGAGTACACCTATCTGCAGCATCTGGACGGGGAGCGGAAGGAGGAGATCTACCGTCAGTTTATGTCGTACGATATCCCCTGCATCGTGTTTTGCCGGGATCAGAAGCCGGACGAGCTGTTCTTAAAGATCGCGCAGGAGCAGAATATCCCTGTGCTGGGTACCAGGCGGAGCACGTCGGGCTTTATGGCGGAGCTGATCTTCTGCTTAAGCGAGCAGCTTGCGCCGTGCATCACGATCCACGGGGTACTGGTGGATGTCTATGGCGAGGGACTACTCATCATGGGCGAGAGCGGCATCGGCAAGAGCGAGGCGGCGCTGGAGCTGGTCCGCAGGGGGCATCGTCTGGTGACGGACGACGTGGTCGAGATCCGGAAGATCAACGAGCATATGCTGGTCGGGACTTCGCCGGATATCACGCGCTATTTCATCGAGCTGCGCGGCATCGGCATCATCGACGTCAAGACCCTCTATGGCGTTGAGTGCGTGAAGGAAAAGCAGCAGATCGATCTCGTCATCAAGCTGGAGGACTGGAAAAAGGACAACGAGTATGACCGTCTGGGTCTGGAGGAGGAGTACACGGAGTTTTTGGGCAATAAGGTGGTGTGTCATTCGCTGCCGATCCGTCCGGGGCGCAATCTCGCCGTTATCTGTGAGGCTGCGGCGGTCAA
This sequence comes from uncultured Roseburia sp., assembly GCA_947628935.1. Taxonomy (GTDB): domain Bacteria; phylum Bacillota; class Clostridia; order Lachnospirales; family Lachnospiraceae; genus Roseburia. Next base: position 19,618 of record CANRBT010000002.1, read on the forward strand.
CCACAGACAGAAGAAGATGGGCTATAATGCGGCGCAGGAGCTTTACCGCCGGGTGCAGGCGAACCTGACAAAGACGACCGACGAGGATGAAATATAACAGGCAGGAGGCAGAGATGGAAAGAAAGAATGCATGGGAGAAATATCCCGTGGGGGAAGGACGCGATAAGGTATTTTTGTTTGCGGAGGATTATCGTTCCTTTCTCTCAGAGTGTAAGACAGAGCGGGAGTGCGTGACGGCGCTTTCCGCAGAAGCGGAGAAGGCAGGGTTTCGGAAGCTGGAGGATGTGCTTCGGGAGAATCGCCGGTTAAAGGCCGGCGACAGGGTCTATGCGAACAATCTGGGAAAAGGGCTTGCACTGTTTGTGCTCGGGAAGGAGAGCCTTGAGAAGGGCATGCATATCCTGGGCGCGCATATCGATTCCCCGAGGCTGGACTTGAAGCAGGATCCCCTTTACGAGGACGCGGATTTTGCGCTGCTGGACACGCATTATTACGGCGGCATCAAAAAGTACCAGTGGGTGACGCTGCCTCTCGCACTGCACGGGGTCATCGCAAAAAAGGACGGCTCCATGGTGCAGGTCAATATCGGCGACAGGGCGGGTGATCCGGTGTTCGGCGTGAGCGATCTGCTCGTCCATCTGTCCGCAGAGCAGATGGAAAAGAAGGCGTCCAAGGTTATCGAGGGAGAGAATCTGGACCTGATCGTCGGAAGCATTCCGCTGGAAAAGGACACAAAGGAGGAGAAGGAGGCGGCAAAGGAAAGAGTCAAAGCAGGCATCATGAAACTTCTCGAGGAGGAATATGGTATAGAGGAGGAGGATTTCCTGTCTGCGGAGATAGAGGTGGTTCCTGCCGGAGAGGCGAGGGATTACGGTTTTGACCGTAGTATGCTGATGGGGTACGGACATGACGACCGTGTCTGCGCGTACCCGTCGTTTCGCGCGATGCTGGAGATGAAGGAGCCCGAGATCACGAGCGTCTGTCTGCTGGTGGACAAGGAGGAGATCGGCAGCGTGGGGGCGAGCGGCATGCAGTCCCGCTTTTTCGAGGACACGGTCGCGGAGATTATGAACGCGGCGGGGGAGTACTCGGAGCTCGCGCTGCGGCGTGCACTGCGCAATTCCTGCGTGCTCTCCTCCGACGTATCGGCTGCTTATGACCCCAATTTCCCGTCGGTCATGACAAAGCGCAATGCGGCATATTTTGGCAGAGGGCTGGTGTTCAACAAGTATACGGGTTCCAGAGGAAAGTCCGGCTCCAATGACGCCAATGCGGAATACATGGGCGCGCTGCGTGCCGTGATGGATCAAAACGAGGTTGCATTCCAGACAGCGGAGCTCGGAAAGGTGGATCAGGGAGGCGGAGGGACGATTGCATACATTCTTGCCAATTACGGGATGCGCGTCATCGACAGCGGAGTTGCCGTTCTGAACATGCATGCGCCGTGGGAGATCATCAGCAAGGTCGATCTGTATGAGGCATATCGCGGGTATGTCGCATTTCTGGAAGCACAGATATAAATTGGTGACAGGAGAGAGAACGATGGAGCAAAGGGTTGTGGAGGAGCTGCGGCAGATCGTCGGCATCGAAAATCTGTGGCGGGGAGAGCCGATGAGCCGGCACACGACATGGAAGGTCGGCGGTGCGGCGGATGTGTACATTACGCCGCGTGAGGAGCATCTGACTGCTGTGGTGCAGCTTTGCAGGAAAAGAGAGATCCCGTTCTATATGATCGGGAACGGCAGCAATCTCCTGGTCGGCGACAAGGGGATCCGCGGGGTGGTCATAGACATGTCCAAGCATGTGGATCACCTCACGGTCTCGGGGCACCGGGTCGTGGCAGGAGCGGGGGCGCTTCTCTCGCGGGTTGCCAACCTTGCGGCGGACAACAGGCTGACCGGTCTGGAATTCGCGTCGGGGATCCCCGGCACGGTCGGCGGCGCCGTTGTGATGAACGCGGGAGCCTACGGCGGGGAGATGAAGGATATCGTCCGGTCTGTGAAGGTTCTGGACCGGGAGGGCAATGAGCTCACTGTGGAGGCAGACGATCTTCAGCTGGGCTATCGCACAAGCTGCATTCCGGAAAAGGGTTATCTGATCCGGGAGGTCATTCTGGATATGCGTTTTGGCAATTCGGAGGCGATCCGGGAACGCATGAATGAGCTTCGCAGACAGCGTGCCGAGAAGCAGCCGGTCGAGTTCCCGAGTGCGGGAAGCACCTTCAAGCGCCCGGAGGGAGAGTATGCGGGCAAGCTGATCATGGAGGCAGGGCTGGCGGGGCATCTGATCGGCGGCGCTCAGGTATCGGAAAAGCATTGCGGGTTCATCGTCAACCGCGGCGCTGCGACGGCGGCGGATATTCGGGCTCTGATAGAGTATGTGCAGGCGGAGGTGGAGCGGCAGTTTTCCGTGACGTTGGAGCCGGAGGTGCGTTTTTTGGGTGAGTTTTAGGCTAAGGAGAGATGTGCCATGAAATTCGTGATACTGACAGGAATGTCAGGAGCGGGGAAAAGTACGGCGATCAAGATGATGGAGGACATCGGCTTTTACTGTGTGGATAATCTGCCCATTCCGCTGCTGGAAAAGTTTGTGGAGCTCTCCAGCATGCAGCAGAACGCGGAGTTACAAAAGGTGGCAGTGGGCATTGATATCCGAAGCGGACAGGCGTTGGAGGAGCTGCGGGACGTTCTGGACCGCATCTGGCGCGCGGGCTGTACTTATGAGATCCTGTTTTTGGATGCCGAGGATTCCGTGCTTGTCAAACGGTACAAGGAGACCAGGCGGAACCATCCGCTTGCCGGAGGGGAGCGCGTCGACCGCGGCATTTCGGAGGAACGAAGACGGATCGCCTTCCTGAAGAAGCGGGCGGATTATATCATCGACACCAGCCGGCTTTTGACGAGAGAGCTGAAGGCGGAGCTGGAAAAGATCTTCGTTCAGAACCAGGATTATAAGAATCTGTTTATCACGATCCTTTCCTTTGGATTCAAATATGGCATTCCGGCGGACTCCGATCTGGTCTTTGATGTGCGCTTTTTGCCCAATCCCTATTATGTCGAGGGGCTTCGCGCAAAGACCGGGAACGACAGGGAGATCCGGGAGTATGTGATGCAGTATGCCGAGGCGCACGATTTTTTACATAAGCTGGAGGATATGCTGGATTTTCTGATCCCGAACTACATTGCGGAGGGGAAGAACCAGCTTGTCATATCCATCGGCTGTACGGGAGGGAAGCATCGTTCCGTCACGCTGGCGAACGAGCTGTACCGTCTGTTATCCAAGAGCAAGGAATACGGGTTGAAGATCGAGCACAGGGACATCGGAAAGGATGCATTGAGAGGCAAATGATATGTCGTTTTCAGGGGAAGTGAAGGAGGAGCTGGAGAGGCGCGTGGGCAGGAGCCGGCATTGTCAGCTGGCGGAGCTCGCCGCGTTAGTCGCTTTTTCCGGAGGTGCGGGGGAGGCGGAGAATCCGCTGGTGGACAGCAAGCAGCGAAGGCTGATCGGTGAGCTGTTTGACTTGGACGGCGTCAATACCGCGGAGGAGGAACGGCGTGTCTACTCCGCGGTCAAGATGTGGGACGGGGAGAGCGGCTCCGTGAAGCGGTCCCCTGTGATATCCGGCGTGCTGGTGCAGCAGGACTGCTGTAAGCGTGCTTATATCCGCGGGGCGTTCCTGGCAGGGGGATCCATCAGCGATCCGAACAAATCCTATCACTTTGAGATCGTCTGCCGGACCCTTGCGCAGGCAGAACAGCTGCAGGAGATCATCAACAGCTTTGAGATGGATGCCAAGATCGTTGCCCGCAAAAAATATCAGGTGGTATACCTGAAGGAGGGCGCACAGATCGTTGACATTCTGAATGTGATGGAAGCGCATGTCGCGCTGCTGGATCTGGAGAATGTCCGCATCTTAAAGGGAATGCGAAATTCCGTGAACCGCAAGGTGAACTGTGAGACTGCCAACATCAGCAAGACTGTGAACGCGGCGGTACAACAGGCAGCGGATATCCAATATATCAGGGACACGGCGGGACTGGACAGCCTGCCGGATAATTTAAAAGAGATCGCACTGCTTCGGCTGGAGTACCCCGATGCGCCCTTAAAGGAGCTTGGAACCTATCTGGATCCGCCGGTAGGGAAATCCGGGGTGAACCACAGGCTCAGAAAGATCGGTGAGATCGCAGAGGCGCTGAGAAAATAGGCAGTGCGGCAGGGGAGGCAGAGGATGAAAAAGAAGGTAGTGATCCGCATGAGAGAAGGGATCGGTGCGACGCCGATCGCGAACCTGGTACAGATGGCGACCGGCTTTGCGAGCCGGACTTATCTGGAGGTTGACAAGAAACGCGTGAATCTGAAGAGCATGATGGGAATGATGAGCCTTGCGCTCCTGGAGGGTGAGGAGGTCGTGTTGGACGTGCAGGGGGAGGACGAGGAGGACGCGCTGGACGCGCTGGAACAATTTTTGACAAAATAAGCGGTGATTTTTTATGAAGGAAAAGAAAAAACTGTTGTTTGTGTTCAATCCGCACTCCGGGAAGGCGCAGATCAAGAATCAGCTGTTGGATATTCTGGATGTGATGGTAAAGGCGGGATATGAGGTGACGGTCTATCCGACACAGGCTGCCGGGGATGCCGCGCTTCAGGTGGAGACGGAGGCGAAGGAGTACGACCTTGTCGTTTGCAGCGGCGGGGACGGGACGCTGGATGAGACGGTCAGCGGTCTGATGCGGTGCGGCGGCTGCGTGCCGTTGGGATATGTCCCGGCGGGAAGCACGAACGATTTTGCCAATTCGCTGGGCATCCCGAAGGACATGGCAAAGGCGGCGGCTGCTGCCGTGGGCGGAAGGAGGTTCGCCTGCGATATCGGGGCGTTCAACGAGGATTATTTTGTGTATGTGGCGGCGTTCGGACTGTTTACGGAGGTGTCCTACAAGACCAGCCAGGAGTGGAAGAATGTGCTGGGGCATGCCGCCTATATCCTGGAGGGGGTGCGCAGTCTGCGGGAGATCCCCTCGTATCTGATGGAGGTGGAGTACGACAGCATCCGCCTTCAGGATGAATTCATCTACGGGATGGTCAGCAATTCCACCTCGGTCGGCGGCTTTAAGGGCATGACGGGGAAGGACGTTCTGCTGGATGACGGCGTGTTCGAGGTGACGTTGATCAAAAAGCCCCGCAATCCGTTGGAGCTCAATGAGATCGTGGCGTCGCTCATCAATCTGGTGGATGACACGGACATGGTGTATTCGTTCAAGACCGGAATGGTCCGCATCCGCTCGGAGACAAAGATCCCGTGGACGCTGGACGGGGAATTTGGAGGGGACCATACGGAGATCGTGATCCGCAATCTGGAACATGCTGTGGATATCATGGTACCGGAGGAGGAGAGCTGAAGGGCGTTGATTTTCCGCTTTATTTTTTGCGGCAGGTAATATATAATACCGTTAAGGTCAAATATCATCTCAGGGAGGTAGAACAATGTTAGTATCGGCAAAGGAAATGTTGGAGAAGGCAAAGGCAGGACATTACGCTGTGGGACAGTTCAACATCAACAACCTGGAGTGGACGAAGTCCATCCTGTTGACGGCTGAGGAGTGCAAGTCTCCTGTGATCCTGGGCGTGTCGGAGGGCGCGGGCAAGTACATGACCGGGTTCAAGACGGTCGCAGCCATGGTGAAGGCGATGATCGGTGAACTGGGTATCACGGTTCCCGTGGCGCTCCATCTGGACCACGGCACCTACGAAGGCTGCCTGAAGTGTGTGGAGGCAGGGTTCTCCTCCATCATGTTTGACGGTTCCCACTATCCGATCGAGGAGAATGTGGCAAAGACGACGGAGCTGGTCGCTCTGGCGCACAAGAACGGCATGTCCATCGAGGCGGAGGTCGGCTCCATCGGCGGCGAGGAGGACGGCGTCGTCGGCATGGGCGAGTGCGCAGACCCGCAGGAGTGCAAGAGGATCGCGGATCTTGGCGTGGACATGCTGGCGGCAGGCATCGGTAACATTCACGGCAAGTACCCGGCGAACTGGGCAGGTCTCAGCTTCGAGACGCTGGATGCGATCCAGAAGCTGACGGGAGATATGCCGCTGGTACTGCACGGAGGTACCGGCATCCCGGAGGATATGATCAAGAAGGCGATCTCCCTGGGCGTGGCGAAGATCAATGTCAATACGGAGTGCCAGCTTTCCTTCGCAGACGCGACCCGCAAGTACATCGAGGCAGGCAAGGATCTTGAGGGCAAGGGCTTTGACCCGCGCAAGCTTCTCGCACCGGGCGCGGAGGCGATCAAGGCGACGGTAAAGGAAAAGATGGAGCTGTTCGGTTCTGTGAATAAGGCGAACTAAATTTTCTGTTTTTTACAAAAAAGAGGAGCTTCACGCGAAATAATTGTCAATTTTTTCCCTTGCATTTTAGGGGAAAATGGTTTATCTTTATTACCAACAAAACAATGTGCGTGATGAACAAGGGTGTTCCAATAGGCTTGGAATGCCCTTTTTTCGTAGGATCATCAGCATGCACATTGAAAAATAAGCAGATCCGGTCTGAGGGGATTAGGATTGCAAAAAGAAAGGATGTTGAAAATGAGCGAGACAGGGTATCTGAATGTGGCAGAGATCTTCGGCGAGAACGTATTCAACGATTCCGTGATGCAGGCGCGCCTGCCGAAGAAGGTGTACAAGAAGCTGAAGGAGGTCATCAACGAGGGCAAGGAGCTGGACCTTGAGACAGCGGATGTGGTCGCACACGAGATGAAGGAGTGGGCGATCGAGAAGGGAGCGACCCATTATACGCACTGGTTCCAGCCGCTGACCGGCGTGACGGCGGAGAAGCATGACTCCTTCATCACGGCGCCCATGGAGAATGGCAAGGTGCTGATGAGCTTTTCCGGCAAGGAGCTGATCAAGGGAGAGCCGGACGCATCCTCCTTCCCCTCCGGCGGGCTGCGCGCAACCTTTGAGGCGAGAGGCTATACCGCATGGGACTGCACGTCGCCGGCATTTGTGAGACAGGATGCGGCGGGCGCTACGCTCTGCATTCCGACGGCGTTCTGTTCTTACACAGGTGAGGCGCTGGATCAGAAGACGCCGCTGCTCCGCTCGATGGAGGCGATCAATGAGCAGGCGCTTCGTCTGCTCCGTCTGTTTGGCAACACGACCTCCAAGCGCGTGACGCCGTCTGTGGGACCGGAGCAGGAGTATTTCATCGTCGATCGGGAGAAGTACTTGCAGAGAAAGGATCTGATCTTTACCGGACGGACGCTGTTCGGCGCGATGCCCCCGAAGGGACAGGAGATGGAGGATCACTATTTCGGCGCGATCCGCGAGCGCATCGCATCGTTTATGAAGGATGTCAACGAGGAGCTCTGGAAGCTCGGCGTGACGGCGAAGACGCAGCACAACGAGGTGGCTCCGGCGCAGCATGAGCTTGCTCCGATCTATGCGGAGGCGAATATTGCGGTCGACCACAACCAGCTCGTGATGGAGACGTTAAAGAAGGTGGCGGGGCGTCATGGTCTGCAGTGCCTGCTTCATGAGAAGCCGTTTGCAGGCGTGAACGGATCCGGTAAGCACAACAACTGGTCGATCACAACGGACGACGGCATCAACCTGCTGGATCCGGGCAAGACGCCGCATGAGAACGTGCAGTTCCTTCTGGTTCTGACCTGTATCTTAAAGGCTGTGGACCGTCATGCAGACCTGCTCCGCGAGGCGGCGGCGGATGTCGGAAACGATCATCGCCTTGGCGCGAACGAGGCGCCGCCCGCCATTATCTCGATCTATCTCGGCGAGCAGCTGCAGGATGTGCTCTCCCAGCTCATCAGCACGGGCTCCGCGACGCACAGCATCAGCGGTCAGAAGCTGGAGACCGGCGTCAAGACGCTTCCGGATTTCATGAAGGATGCGACAGACAGGAACCGTACCTCGCCGTTTGCGTTCACGGGAAATAAATTCGAGTTCCGTATGGTGGGTTCCCAGGATTCCATCGCGCAGCCCAACGTCGTGCTCAACACCATTGTAGCGGAGGCGTTCTCGGAGGCGTGCGAGGTTTTGGAGAAGGCGGAGAACTTTGACAATGCCGTGCACGACCTGATCAAGGAGTACGCGACAGAGCATCAGAGGATCGTGTTCAACGGAAACGGTTACTCGGACGAGTGGGTGGCTGAGGCCGAGAAGCGCGGTCTGCCGAATATCCGCTCCATGGTCGATGCGATCCCGGCGCTGAACACGGAGAAGGCGGTAGCGCTGTTCGAGAAGTTCAAGGTATTTACGAAGGCGGAGCTCGACTCCCGTGTCGAGATCGAATACGAGACCTACGCGAAGGAGATCAACATTGAGGCTCGCGCGATGATCGACATTGCGGGAAAGCAGATCATCCCGGCGGTCATCAAATACACGACTGTGCTGGCGGATTCGATCTCTTCCGTCAAGGGCGCCTGCGCAGCGGCGGATGTGAGCACGCAGACAGAGATCCTGACAGAGGTTTCAGGGCTTCTCGCAGAGGCGAAGAAGGCGCTGTCCGAGCTCGAGAAGATCACGGAGCAGGGCGCTGCGATGTCGGAGGGCAGAGAGCAGGCTGTGTTCTACAGGGATGACGTAAAGACGGCGATGGATGCGCTTCGCGCACCGGTAGATCAGCTTGAGATGCTGGTGGATAAGTCCATGTGGCCGATGCCGTCCTATGGCGATCTGATCTTTGAGGTATAAAAAATCTCCCTAAAAGGGAGGATTGCCAGGTGATCGAAATCACCTGGCAGATTATGAAAAAGTTTTTGTGGGTAGTAACAAATACTGTTGACTATCTTTTGTATGAATTTAGTATATCCGTGAGAAATGAAATTTTCATGTTTTCGGAATGAAAGAATTTTGAATCTTACATGAATAAATTGTGAACGGATAAAAGGAAACGTAAGGTAAGAATAGCGGCACTTTCGGAACCACAAAGCTGTGGAACAGGGGAAAGTGCCGCCTTTTTTATGACGGGGCTTTGGGCGTGCCAAATGCCGGAGCTTCGGACAGAGAAATGAAGGAGGAAAGGATTATGACAGAAGAATCAATTATGGAATTGGTCAGCGGCAATGTCTTTGGCGTGTGGTTTTTGATCGGCGCGGCGCTGGTGTTCTGGATGCAGGCCGGGTTTGCGATGGTGGAGGCAGGTTTTACACGAGCGAAGAACACAGGTAACATCCTGATGAAGAACCTGATGGATTTCTGCATCGGCACAGTGGTGTTCGTGTTGATCGGATTTTCGCTCCTGCTGGGAGAGGATCTGTTTGGTTTTATCGGAAAGCCGGGCTTTGACATTTTTACGGCATATGCGGATTTCGATTTTTCCAATTTTGTATTTAATCTGGTGTTCTGTGCGACAACGGCGACGATCGTTTCCGGCGCCATGGCGGAGCGCACCAAGTTTTTATCCTACTGTGTCTATTCGGGAGTCATCTCCGCGCTGATCTATCCGATCGAGGCGCACTGGATCTGGGGCGGCGGCTGGCTGGCGCAGCTTGGCTTCCATGATTTTGCAGGCTCCTGTGCGATCCACATGGTCGGCGGCGTCTCCGCATTGATCGGAGCGGCTTTCTTAGGACCGCGTATCGGAAAGTTTACAAGGGATAAGGATGGAAATATCACAAAGGTCAATGCTTTTCCGGGTCACAACCTGGCGCTTGGCTGCCTTGGCTGCTTCATTTTGTGGCTTGGCTGGTACGGATTTAACGGGGCTGCGGCGACGAGTCTGGAGCAGCTCGGATCGATCTTTTTGACGACAACGATCGCGCCGGCGGTGGCGACCGTGGTATGTATGGTCTTTACATGGATCAAGTATGGCAAGCCGGATATCTCGATGTCTTTGAATGCGTCTCTGGCAGGTCTTGTTGCGATCACGGCTCCGTGTGATGTGACAGATGCTCTTGGCGCTACGATCATTGGTTTTGTGGCAGGTCTTTTGGTAGTATTTGGCGTGTGGTTTCTGGATTACAAGCTGCATGTGGACGATCCGGTCGGTGCGGTTGCGGTTCATATGCTCAACGGCATCTGGGGAACGATCGCAACGGGACTTTTTGCAACCACCTCCGCGCCGGGCAATGATTCTGTGGTAGGTCTGTTCTATGGCGGCGGCATTCATCAGCTTGGACTTCAGCTCCTCGGCGTAGTGACGGTCGGCGCGTGGGCAGCGGTCTGCATCACGATCACCTTCCTGGTGATCCGGGCGATCTTTGGACTCCGTGTGACCGAGGAGGAGGAGATTATCGGTCTGGATGCGACGGAGCATGGTCTTGCTTCCGCATACGCAGGCTTCTCTCTCATGGATATCGCAAATACCATGACGATGGAGGTCAATGAGAATACGGATCTCGGAGAGTCTGATTATGAGGCTGCATCGTCTGCACAGAAGAATGCAGCGGTCAAGGTCGAGGCAATGCCGGTATCTTCCACAGGTATCTACAAGGTTGTGATCATTGCAAAGCTGACGCGGTATGACAGCCTGCGCAAGGCGATGAACGAGCTGGGTGTTACAGGCATGACCGTGACACAGGTGATGGGCTGCGGCGTCCAGAAGGGTGCCGGCGAGCGGTATCGTGGTGTTGAGATGGATGCGACACTGCTCCCGAAGGTCAAAGTCGAGGTCGTCGTCAGCAAGATTCCGGTTGCCAAGGTGATCGAGGCCGCAAAGAAGGTGCTCTACACAGGACATATCGGAGACGGAAAGATCTTTGTATACGATGTCGCACAGGTTGTCAAGGTACGTACCGGAGAAGAGGGTGTTGCGGCATTGCAGGATGTGGAGTAACGCACTGGTCTAATCTGATTAGATCAGTGAATCTAATCCCCTTAGTTAGCATACATCAACGCGGAGGAGCCCGGCTTGCGCCGGGTTCTTTCGTTTGGGTCTGTACAATGGGAAAAGAACTGTGATATGATGAAAAGAGAAGCGGAGATGTCCGGTGCAGACAGGGGGGAAGACGGATGGGCGATAGAAAGATCTTATTCATCAACAAATATCAGGATGTAGTCTATGAATTTTTGAATGCGATGGGAGAGAATGAGCTTTCGGTTGAGATCGATACTGTGTCCAACGGGGACGATGCCATTCGGATGCTGGATCAGAATACCTATCAGATCGTTGTGACAGGGCTGACCCTGGATGGGTACAATGGGGAACAGATCGTTACATATGTGAATCAAAATTATCCGAATTCCGTCTGCATCATTTATACGACGACGATCAGTGCGGCGCAGCTGCACTTTTTCATGAATGAGCGGAACGTGTTCCGCGTGTTCCTGCGTCCGGTCAATTTCCGGGGCGAGTTCTTTCAGGCGCTGGAGGAGGCGTTCGAGTATTACGAGGTGCGTGTGAAGGACCAGGAGGACGCGGATATGCGCGAGAACGCGTACGAGGAGAACAGGAAGGGGATCGTTTCCATAGAGAGAAAGCTGGCGAACCAGCCCCGGGCGCAACAGATGATGGAGCGCTATCTGCGCAGGCTTTCGCTTTTGACGCTCAAGGAGTACAGCGGGCTTGCAGGAGCCGATGCGGCGGGGATGGGACCGAGGGAAATGGAAGGACTTGCAAAGCGCAGGGATCGGGAATGGGAGATCGTTCATCTGTGCTGCCAGCAGGATCAGGCATACGAGGAGCATTTGCAGCGGGCGGAGGAGATGACAGCAGAGCTCTGACAGACCCGAGAGAACGAAAAAACAGGAGGAGAATCACAGACGGGTGATCTCCTCCTGTTTTTTGTCTTTTTTTATGGGCTATGGCGTGGCGCCAGGGATCGTCGGAACATCGATCTGCGGCACATAGGAGGGAGCGTTGTGCATGGTACAGGTGTTTGCCAGCGCCTCGTCGGTCAGCAGGTAGGGAGCGTCCTCGGTCGTAGGCGAGCCTCCGATGACATAGACGCCTCCCGTCTGGTAGGTGTTCGGGCAGTTCGGACCTGCAAGCTGACCGGAGTCCGCGCAGACCGCCATCACGATATGGTGGTCGCAGTATTCCGTCGGAACGGTTCCTGCAGCAAAATATTCTGTGTAGACCGCGTTGCCGCGAGGATCGTTGGTGCAGACCCCGTCGATGGCGAGCTTGCCGGATTCTCTGCATACCGCTGCTGTGACGATACCCTCCGGACGGATGAAATCGCGTGCGGGCAGCTCCTCATGAATACGGCTCATGACAGAGTGCCAGATCCGCTTTGGATAGTTGGTGTCGGAGTTCTTCTGAACCGCGTTGTCATCGTAACCGCCCCAGACGACACAGGTATAGTAGGGCGTATAGCCTGCAAACAGTGCGTCGCGGCTGGAGGTCGTCGTACCGGATTTGCCGGCCTGCGCCATATCTGTGCCGAAATACGCATACTGCCGGCCTGTGCCCTGTGTCATAACGTCCTTCATCGCGTCGGTCAAAAGCCATGCGGTCGTATCTTTGAGTACCGTGTGCGATTCGGGCGACGAATTGTCGATCAGTACATTGCCGTCATGATCGAGAATGCGCGTATAAAACTTGGGCTTGATGTAGGTGCCTTCGTTTGCGATGGTTGCATAAGCGGCTGTCAGCTCCAGGTTCGTCACGCCCTGGCTCAAGCCTCCCAAAGCCAGCGCCTCATTGCCGCTCTCGTCCAGCCCGACTGTGGTGATGCCGAAGTTGCGGATGTAATCATATCCGAGGGACGGTCCGATCTGCGCCAGCGTTTTTACGGTCACAATGTTGATGGAATAGGTGATCGCCTCGCGGAGCGTGGTAAAACCACGGTAACGCCCGTCATAGTTGGCGACGGATTTCTGTTCGCCGGTCGTGTAATTGTAGGGGGCGTCATCCTGTACCGTGGCGAGCGTCAGTCCGCCGGAGTCCAGCGCAGCCGCGTAGGCGGCGATGATCTTGAAGGTCGAACCGGGCTGGCGGGGGGTGTCGACTGCACGGTTGAGCGTGCGGTTCGCGGTCTTGTCTCCGCGCCCTCCGACGATCGCCTTTACCTCTCCGGTAGACTGATCGATGATGGTAAGTGCGACCTGGGGCTGTATGGTATAAGAAAGCGTCTCACTGCCGGGCACAATGGTATCGCCCTCCTTCATGATATCCTCCTTGTAGCCTTCGATCGCGGCGAGCGCATCCTCCTCGCTCGCAAAGTTGATCGTGTAATTGCTGTTGGATGCCTGATAGTAGGAGCGCATCGTCTGCTCGCTGTAGTGCGCTACCGTTCCGTCCGGCGACTGGATGGATACGCGGTAGGAGAACGAGACCTTGGGATTGTTCGTATAATTGTCCGAATTGTTGACCTCGTCGTCGCAGATCGCCTGAATGTCGGGATCCTGTGTGGATTCGATCACAAGACCGCCCTGATAGAGCGCCTTGTATGCCTGCGTCTCGGTATAGCCCAGGCGGTCGATCAGATCCTCAATGACCTGGTTGGTCAGCTCATCCACAAAATAAGAGTTGACATTTTCCTCCTCGATCTCCGAGTTGACGAGCTGGATGCGGTCGTATACATGATCGGCGAGCGCCTCATCGTATTCCGCCTGCGTGATATACTCCTGCTCCAGCATATAGCTCAGAACGGTTTCCATGCGTTTCGCGTTTTCATCCGGGTGGGAGATGGGGTTGTATGCGCTGGGGCTTTTGGTGATCGCTGCGAGCACGGCGCATTCGGAGAGCGTCAGATCGGACACGTCCTTACCGAAATAGCGCTCTGCGGCCACGCCGACGCCGAGGGTATTCTGCCCCAGATTGATGACATTGAGATAGTTTTCCAGGATCCAGTCTTTGTCCACGATCTTTTCCAGCTGGAGGGCGAGATACTGCTCCTGGAACTTTCGCTCGAATTTGTCCGCCATCGACTCCTCGCTCGTCCAGTCCGTAAATACGGTATTCTTCAAAAGCTGCTGCGTGATGGTGCTGGCGCCCTCGTGGAAATGAAAGCCAGCCGCGACGCCGCGCACGCCGGCGCGCAGGATTCCCTGGATGTCGATGCCGTTGTGCTCATAAAAGCGATCGTCCTCGATCGCGACGAACGCGTGCTGCAGATCGACGGGGATCTCGGAGATCGGCACATATTTGCGGTTGGAGCCGGATGCCACCAGCGTGGCGGTCTGGTTCCCCTCGCTGTCCAGCACTGTGGTGAGGAAGCCTGTCGGGGTCGCGTCGATATCATCAATGGTCGGCGCGGAGGCGATAATGCCGGAGATCACGCCGCAGGCGGAGGATGCTCCGACGATGACGACTGCAAAGAAGCAGACCAGCAGCGCCTTGCAGAACATGACATATAATTTTTTCCGGATCATCGTACCCTTGGAGATCAGCTCCTGCTGACGTTCTCTGGTACGTTTTTTCCCATAATTCATAGAAGCCCTCCATTTCTGAAAAACGAAAACTTACCATTCAATATATTATACCAAAAAAAACCAATAAATAAAGAAGAAAGTGATTTCGGGAGAAAATTTGGGGAGAAATGCGGTTGCCAACGGAAAGCCGCCCGTGGTAGTATCTTAGTTGACAGGAAAGGGAGCCACAGGGGGAAAAGGACATGAAAATGGTATATTCCGGCGGAGAAGGGGAGATCATAGAAAAAAAGTCGCGGTTTATCGCGACTGTGCGACCGGTCGCCACGGAGGAGGAGGCTGCTGCGTTTATCGGTGAGATGAAGAAAAAATACTGGGACGCAAGGCATAATTGCTCCGCGTTTGTGCTTGGCGAGCGGCAGGAGATCAGCCGCTGCTCGGACGACGGGGAGCCTGCGCAGACGGCGGGACGCCCGATACTGGAGGTGCTGTTAAAGGAGGACATACACAATGCGGTTGTCGTTGTGACACGTTATTTTGGCGGGGTGCTCCTCGGCACAGGCGGATTGGTGCGCGCCTATCAGAGAGCGACGCAGGAGGGGCTTGCCGCAAGCGTGATCGTCGATGTAAAAGAGGGAAGGCGGTTGTCCGTGACAACGGATTACAATGGGCTCGGAAAGCTGCAATACCTGATCGCGCAAAGACAGCTTGCACAGATCGACACGCTCTATACGGAACAGGTCGAGCTTCTTCTGCTTGCGCCGATGGGGCAGCAGGAGCAGATCACGAAGGAAATGGAGGATGCAACGAACGGAAGCGCGCGATTGCACTGGGGCGAGGCTGTAAAGTACGCGATGGTGGACAAAAAACCGGAGATTTTTGAAAAAAGTCATTGACTTTTTCCGAAAACCTGATAAAATAGCTTGTGTCAACAGCACGTGTGGTATCGCACAGTGTTCGTATATAGGGCTATCGCCAAATGGTAAGGCAACGGACTCTGACTCCGTCATTTCAAGGTTCGAATCCTTGTAGCCCTGTTGAGAGACCCCAGTGGAGATTCTGCTGGGGTCATTTTAACATAGGGATAGCCTGTGAGGAAGGGAGGAAGGCGATGTATACCTTTGAGAGCCGCGTGCGCTACAGTGAGGTGGACAGTGAGCACAAGCTGACCCTGCCGGCGCTGCTGGATTATCTGCAGGATTGCTGCACCTTTCAGTCGGAGGCGCTGCATGTCGGGCTGGATTATCTGGAACGGGAGAAAGTGGGCTGGGTGCTTTCCTCCTGGGAGGTCGAGATCTTGCGTTATCCCGATATGGGAGAGACGATCCGTGTGCATACCTGGCCCTATGCATTCAACGGGTTCTATGGCTATCGGAATTTTCTCGTGGAGGACGCGCAGGGCGGAGTGCTCGCCCGGGCGAACTCCGTATGGGTGTTTATGGATATGGCGCGTATGCGGCCGACGAAGGTCACGGAGGTTTGCCTGCGCGCGTACGAGGGAGAGTTTGGGGAGCCGCTTGACGGGGCATGGGGCGACCGTAAGGTTGCAGTGCCGGAGCTCGCAGTGCCGCAGACGCCGGTCAGTGTTGCGCGCTTCCACATCGACACGAACCATCACATGAACAACGGAAAGTATGTGCTGGTTGCGGAGGAATATCTGCCGGACGGGTTTGAGGTGGGCGGATTGCGTGTGGAATATAAGAAAGCGGCAAAGCTGGGAGATGTCCTGTTCCCCAGAGTGACGGAGGAGGGAGATCTCGCCACCGTTGTGCTGGCGCAGGAGACGGGCAAGCCCTATGCGGTTGTTCGGTTTGCGCGAAGGGAGAAACGGGAGGCTGAGGGATGAGGCTGGGAGAATATCAGACCCTTCAGGTGGTGCGCAGGGTGGAGTTTGGCGTGTATCTCGCGGAGGATCCGCAGGAGGAGCGTCAGGTTCTCCTGCCGGAGAAGCAGATACCGGAAGGCACGAAGATCGGAGATGAGCTGAAGGTATTCCTGTATAAAGATTCCAGGGACCGGCTGATCGCGACGACCCGCCAGCCCAGGCTCGTGCTGGGCGGACTTGCGGCGCTCCCGGTCGTTGAGGTGGGAAAGATAGGTGCGTTTCTGGATTGGGGACTGGAAAAGGATCTTTTTCTTCCGTATAAAGAGATGACGACCAGGGTGGAGGCAGGAGACGAGGTGCTTGTCACGCTCTACATAGACAAGAGCCGCAGACTTTGCGCCACGATGAGAAAACTGTATGCGCTGCTTCGGACGGATTCCGACTATCAGAAGGGTGACACAGTACAAGGGCGGGTATATGAGTTCGGAAGGGACTTTGGGACCTTTGTGGCAGTGGATGACTGCTATTCCGCCATGATACCGGCGCATGAGGATTGCAGCAGGCTGCGCATCGGCGACGTGGTCGAGGCGAAGGTGCTTGGCGTGAAGCCGGACGGTAAGCTGGACATCACGCTGCGGGAGAAGGCATATCTCCAGATGGATGCGGATGCGGAAAAAGTCATGGGGATCATTGAGGAGTATGCGGGCGTGCTGCCGTTCACGGATAAGGCTTCGCCGGAGGTGATCCGGAGAGAGACAGGGCTTAGCAAGAATGCATTCAAGCGCGCGGTGGGAAGATTGTATAAGGAGCGGCGCATTGAGATCACGGAGCGCGCGATCCGCAGGGTACGGTAGTGAGGTATGACATATTTATAATAGAAAGAAGGAGAGCATTATGAAAAAAGTAATCAGCACAGATCAGGCGCCGGCGGCGATCGGTCCGTATTCCCAGGCAATTGAGGTGAACGGAATGGTTTATACCTCCGGTATCATTCCGGTCGTTCCGGCGACGGGAGAGATCCCGGCAGGGTCCGCGGCACAGGCAAAGCAGGCGCTGACAAACCTGTCTCATCTTCTGGATGCGGCGGGCAGCAGCATGGACCAGGTCGTCAAGACCACGGTGTTCATCAAGGAGATGAATGATTTTGGGGCGATCAATGAGGTCTATCAGACGTTCTTTACCGGAGCATATCCGGCGAGGAGCTGCGTAGAGGTCGCGCGTCTTCCCAAGGATGTCTTGATTGAAATCGAGGCGGTTGCATGGAAGTGAGAACATAAACGGAGGGAGCCGTATGCCGGCTCCCTCCGTTTGTGTTTGCAGAGCGATGCTCGTTTCACAGGGCATCCGTTGCACAAAGGACCGGCTAGACGTAGAGGTCGATATTGCCGCCTACAGCCGGATTCACAGAGTGCTCCATCATCTGGACCATGGAAGCGCCGAGCGCTTCGTTCATCTCCAGCGACTGGTCAAGGACCGCGGTGCTGACTGCGTAGGCGAGACTGCCGCTGCTGACAGAGGAGCTTGCGTCGTAAGCGCTCAGAGTGCCAAGCGCTGCACTGACATTAGCAAAATCCATAAAAATCCCACCTTTCTGTCTCTCTGTGTATCTATTATGTCATAAATGCGGGAGATTGACAAGGGAGATATGGGGAAAAACATGGTGACAGCGTGCGTTTGAGGAGCGGATTTGTAGAAAAAAGAAAATGGGCACCACATCATGGCGGAAAAGATGCGGGACACACCAGAGTTAGCGGTTGACATAGTAAAAACCATTTGATATAATACATGTGCAAAAAAAATGTAACAAAGTTGTAACAAATGAAATTCCCTGGAGGAGTGTATGAACAGAAGAGTATGGAGGGTGACAGGAGCATTATTGGCAGGAGTACTGATGATGGGGGATCCTGCAGTCAGTATATATGCAACGCCGTATGCGGGGATTTCCGCGATGACGGTACCGCAGTCCAATACGGTCAAGGGAGGTCCTGCGGCGGGTGTTTCCCTTGCCGTTTCGGATTATCTGGCGAGCAACAGCACATCGGCGGCGCAGGTGAGTGAGAATCACGCACCGGTCGTTTTGGCGGAGGAGAATGCAGTGCCTGCCGCGACGGAGGAGAATGCAGCGCCTGCCGCGACGGAGGAGAATGTACCTCCCGTGGCTGTGGATGAGAGTATTTTAGAGGCAGGTACTGTGACGACGGAGGCGGGGCAGGACGCGCAGACGGAGCAGGTGATTACCGGAGAAACGCTCGACCAGACCGTGACGGCGGATCAGGTCGTACCGGTTCAGCCGGCGGAGCAGCCTGTGTCCGAGTATGCGGATATCGCGATCGCGCAGGTGGACAACTATGTCAATGTCCGCTCGGAGCCGAGCACGGAAAGCGAGGTGCTCGGAAAGCTGTATAACAATTCCGCGGCAAAGATTTTAGAGACGACGGCGGACGGATGGTATCGCATCACCTCCGGAAGCGTGGATGGCTATGTGAAGTGCGAGTATGTGGTGGCAGGCGATGAGGAGCTGGCGCGTTCGGTCAGCACGCGTTATGCGAAGGTGACGACCACGACGCTCTTTGTGCGGACAGAGCCGTCTACGGATGCGAGCGTTCTGGGAATGGTTCCTCTTGGGGATGATCTTGTTGTGCTCGATGAGTCTACGCCGGGCTGGGCAAAGGTCACGGTAGAGGAAGGAGAGGGCTATGTGTCTACGGACTACGTCACGCTGACGACCGAGTTCGTGCAGGCGGAGTCCAAGGCAGAGGAGGAAGCGAGACTGGCAAAGGAGGAAGCGGAGCGCCAGGCAGCGGCGGCGGCAGCGGCGGCGGCGAGGAAAAAAGACGCAGCGGCGCAGTCCTCCGGTGACAGCGGGTCCCAGGAGGCGCAGCAGTCCTATGCGGCGCCGGCAAGCTCCAACGGACAGGCGGTCGCAAATTACGCATGCCAGTTTGTAGGAAATCCATATGTATATGGCGGTTCCAGTCTGACGAACGGCACGGACTGCTCCGGTTTTGTCATGAGTGTGTATGCGGCATTTGGGATCGGTCTTCCGCATTCGTCCAGCGCATTGCGCGGATGCGGTTATGAGGTCAGTCTCTCTTCCGCGCAGCCGGGAGACATTGTATGCTACAGCGGTCATGTTGGGATCTATATCGGCAATGGAACGATCGTGCATGCAAGTACTCCGTCCAGCGGCATTACCTATTCGAGCGTAAATTATCGCAGCCCGATCTGTGTGAGAAGAATTTTCTAATGACGATCCGAAGGGGACAGGGGGGAAGCGCAGCGGCGCAGCCCCCTGTTTTTTATTGCCGCAGTCCCCTGTAAAGAGAGGGTTATACAAAATGCACAAATCGAAAAAGACGCATTGAAAAAAATCGCGAAGGAAAAGGAAGAGGATGAAAAGTTATCCACACGAGAAATCGTGTGAAAAAGGAAAAAAACGAGTTATACACGGAGTTGTTCACATTATCCACAGAAAAAAAGGTCGAAAATGCGGTTTACATAGATGGGAAAGCGAACGTATGTTTTGTATAGAAATCATAAACCTGGAGAAATGGCACGAAAAGGATTGACAATTCCAAAATGAAATGTATATCTTTATAGGTGTATGCAAACGAATATAGGTGTAATATGATAAAAAAGATAGATGTACTGGGGCTTTCACTCGACAACTGCACCGTGCGGGAAGCCATGATGCGGGTGGAAGAATACCTGAATGAGGGTGTGCTCCGCACGATAGAGACTGTTACCATGCAGATGCTGCTGGTGCAGGAGGAGGATGCTGTGGTCCGGGAGGTGCTTTCCGGGCTGGACCTCACCATCATCGGTGAGAAGGAGATCCTGCAGATCGCAGATGCCGCGTCCATGCAGCGCGTGCAGGAGACGGAGGAAAACGACTTTGCCTATGAATTTTTTAAGAGGGTAGAGCGGAACAAAAAGAGGGTCTTTCTGCTGGGCGAGAGCGAGGAGCGGCTGGCACAGCAGAAGGCGCAGATCGCAGACCTGTTTCCGAGAATGGAGGTTTGCGGGGAATGTGCGCTGGAGGAGTGTACGGGGGACATTGAGGCGGTCATCAATGAGATCAACGCGATGAGCCCGGACGTCATTCTCTCTGTGCTTCCAACGCCGGGACAAGAGCACTTCCTCTCGGAAAACCGGGACAAGATGCATGTCAATCTCTGGTACGGGATGGGAGTGCAGGAGTTGGGCAGAAGGAGGCGTGGGCTGGCGGATGTCTTTTGGAGCCTGCTTCACTGGGGAAGGCTTAAGAACAGCGTCGACAAATACAGGAAGGGCGGACAGGAGGGGACGTCGGCAGAACCTGAAAAAAAGATGAGAGAGAGTAAATAATGCAGGGAATGTTCTATAAAAAGTCCGTGGCGAGGGATTATCTGCTGCTGATTGTGGGCACAGCGTTGGTGGCGGCGAGTATACAGTGGATCTATGACCCGATCCACCTTGTCACGGGAGGCTTTACCGGTCTGGCGATCATCGTGAGGCGAAGCTCGGAGGGACTGGTCGCGGGCGGCATCCCGCTCTGGTTTACGAACCTTGTGCTGAACATACCGGTATTTCTGGCGGCGTTTCGGATCAAGGGGCGGCGCTTTATCGGGCGCACGCTGGCGGGAACCTTCCTGCTGTCCGCATGGCTGTATGCGCTTCCGCCCATGAACCTTGCGGAGGGGGATTACATTCTGGCAGCGCTGTTCGGCGGGTTGATCGGCGGAGCGGGAATGGGGCTGGTGCTTCTGGCGCGCGCGACGACCGGCGGGACCGATATGGTGGCAACGCTGATCCAGCATTATATCAGGCATTATTCCATCGTGCAGATCATGCAGGCGCTTGACGGTCTGATCGTGCTGTGCGGTCTGTTCGTGTTCGGCATTCGCGCGGGTCTTTATGCGATGGTCGCGATCTTTGTTACAAGCAAGGTGTCGGGCGCGTTGACGGAGGGGTTGAAGTTTTCCAAGGTCGCCTATATCATTTCCGACAAATACGAGCAGATCGCGGATCAGATCCTGGATGAGATGGACCGCGGAGTGACCGGTCTGATGGCGAAGGGCATGTATTCCGGCACGGAAAAATGCATGCTGTACTGCGTGGTGTCGCAGAAGGAGATCGTCGCAGTCAAGGAGATCGCAGCGGAGATCGACCCGCATGCCTTTGTGATCGTATCAGATGCGAGGGAGGTTCTTGGAGAGGGGTTTCAGGAATATTCCAGACAGGGCTCGTGAGAAGGATGAATAGAAAGAGGAATTGCATAAAAAATGTGCATTTCCTCTTTCTTTTTTTGGTGTTTTGCATTAAAATATAATTTAGGTATCTTTGTCAAGAGAACCAGAGGGAGAAGGAGCGAAGCTTATGATTTCCAATCAGATACTTCAGAATACGATCGACGGGTTAAAGGGGATAACCAGGATCGATCTGTGCATTATAGATGTGGAGGGGAATGTACTTGCCGCGACGTTTCCTGAGGCGGAGGAGTACATTGAGCCTGCCCAGGCATTCGTGGAGTCGCCGGCGGACAGTCAGGTAGTGAACGGTTATCAGTTCTTTAAGGTGTTTGATGAGCATCAGTTAGAGTATGTGCTGCTCGCGAGCGGGGACAGCGAGGACGTGTACATGGTAGGCAAGATCGCCAGCTTTCAGGTGCAGAACCTCCTGATCGCATATAAGGAGCGGTTTGATAAGGATAATTTTATCAAGAACCTTCTGCTGGATAATCTGCTGCTCGTGGATATCTACAACCGTGCCAAGAAGCTGCACATTGACACGGAGGTGCGCCGTGTCGTGTTCATCGTGGAGTCGAACCGCGATAAGGAGGGCAATGAGCTGGAGCGCATCCGCGGTATCTTTGGCGGCAAGGTGAAGGATTTCGTGACGGCTGTGGATGAGAAAAACATCATCGTCGTGAAGGAGGTCGCAGAGAACGAGGGCTATGAGGAGCTCGGCAAGACAGCGGAGGTCATCGTGGGAATGCTTTCTTCGGACGGAGAGGGCGAGGTGCATGTGGCGTACGGCACGATCGTCAACGAGATCAAGGAGGTCTCGCGTTCGTACAAGGAGGCGCGCATGGCGCTCGATGTGGGGAAGATCTTTTTCGAGGACCGCAATATCATTGCGTACTCCACGCTTGGTATCGGACGGTTGATCTATCAGCTTCCGATCCCGCTCTGCAAGATGTTCATCAGGGAGATCTTCGACGGGAAGTCGCCGGACGACTTTGACGAGGAGACGCTTACGACCATCAACAAATTCTTCGAGAACAGCCTGAACGTGTCTGAGACGTCACGTCAGCTTTACATACACCGCAACACGCTCGTGTACCGCCTGGATAAGCTGCAAAAGAGCACAGGATTGGATCTGCGCGTGTTTGAGGATGCGATCACCTTTAAGATCGCATTGATGGTAGTGAAGTATATGAAGTACATGGAGTCTCTTGATTATTAGGATCCCAGAATATGTGTACAGAAACGAGGAAAGAGCATGATTAAGTTGGAACATGTCAGCAAGGCGTATTCGGCGGGGATTCCTGCGCTGAATGACGTGAGTCTGAACATCGAGCAGGGAGAGTTCGTCTTTATCGTCGGTGACAGCGGTTCCGGAAAGTCGACATTGATCAAGCTTTTGCTTAAGGAGCTTGAGCCGACCGAGGGCGCGATCGCCATAGACGGAAAATATCTGAATAAGATCCGAAGGAGGCAAATCCCGAAATTCCGCAGGAACATTGGTGTGGTGTTTCAGGATTTCCGCCTGTTAAAGGACCGGAACATCTATGACAACGTTGCTTTCGCGCAGAAGGTCATCGGAGAGTCGGGACGCGCGATCCGCAAGAATGTGCCCTCGATGCTTTCCATGGTTGGACTTGCGGCAAAATATCGTTCCTATCCGAGACAGCTCTCCGGCGGGGAGCAGCAGAGGGTCGCGATCGCGCGGGCGCTCATCAACAAGCCAAAGATCCTTCTCGCGGATGAGCCGACCGGAAATCTGGACAGCAACAATGCGTGGGAGATCATGAAGCTCATGGAGGAGATCAATGAGCAGGGGACCACGGTCGTTGTGGTGACACACAACATGGATATCGTCCGGGCGATGAACAAGCGCATCATCACGATGCAGAAGGGCGTGGTCATTGAGGACAGCGGCGGGGATGCCGGCTACGTCCGCTCGGAGCGCACCTATACCGCGGAGACCTGGGAGGAGGAGCATTCGGAGCCCGCAGAGGAGACGGATGATCTGGAGGATTCCCTGGAGGATGATCTGGACTTTTTTGCCGACGGCATATTTGGAAAGCGCGGAGGTGAAAAGCGAAGATGAGGATCGGAACATTTTTTTACACGATCAGGCAGGGGCTTGTCAATATTTGGAAA
The DNA here is from genome assembly GCA_947628935.1 of uncultured Roseburia sp. Lineage (GTDB taxonomy): Bacteria > Bacillota > Clostridia > Lachnospirales > Lachnospiraceae > Roseburia. The sequence continues at coordinate 43,081 of CANRBT010000002.1, forward strand.
AATAAGATGTTTTCGCTCGCGTCGATCGCGACGATGACGGCGTGTATCTTTTTGTTTGGACTTTTTTACATGATCGTGACGAATTTCCAGGCGATGGTGCACGATGCCGAGGCCGGCGTTGCGGTCACGGTGCTGTTCGATCCGGGGATCTCGGAGCAGCGGATCGAGGAGATCGGAGAGCTGATCGCCGACCGGGTGGAGGTGTCCCGCTACGAATACATATCTGCGGAGGAGGCGTGGGACAGCTTTAAGGACATTTATTTTGAGGGAAACGAGGCTGCTGCGGCGAGCTTTGCGGGGGACAACCCTCTGGCAAACTCCGCCAGCTATGCGATTTACATGAACGATATCTCCATGCAGTCTGTGCTGGTCAGTTATCTGGAGTCTATCGACGGGGTCCGCGAGGTGAAGCAGTCGGAGATCGTGGCGAATACTCTGACGGATTTCAACAGCCTGATCGGATATATCTCGGCAGGTATCATTCTCATTCTGCTCGGCGTGGCGGTCTTTCTGATCAGCAATACGATCACTGTGGGCATTTCTGTCCGCAGGGAGGAGATCGGCATTATGAAGCTGATCGGCGCGACGGATTATTTTGTGCGTGCGCCGTTTGTCGTGGAGGGAATTGTGATCGGGCTGATCGGCGCGGCGATCCCGCTCGGCATTCTGTATGGACTTTACGGGAGGATCATTCTCTATATTGAAGAGAGGTTCAGCTTTATAGGAAGTATGATGCGGTTCCTAAGTGCGGAGGAGATTTTTCATACGCTTACGCCGGTCGCACTGGCGCTTGGAGTCGGCATAGGCTTTCTGGGGAGCCGGATCACGATCCGCAAGCACCTTAAGGTGTGACAGTTTGGAAGTGTTGCCTATGAAGAAAAGATATTTGCAGAAAACAATAGCGATGTCCCTTGTGCTGTTGATGATGACGGGCATGTCCCTGAAGGCGTCGTCGACGTCCACGACGTCGGATTCCCTTGCGCAGGCGCAGGAGGAGAAGGCGGCGCTGGAGAAGGCGCTTGCGGCGGCACAGGACACGATACGGGACCTCAAGGATTCCAAGGGGGACGTCCAGGAAAAGATCACGCAGCTCAATCGGGAGCTGCTCGACATCTCGGCGCGTATCACGGAGCTTGAAAATCAGCTCACGGAGAAGAGCGAGGATATCGCTGCGACGCAGGAGGATCTCGCGGATGCGAAGGAGCGGCAGGCGCAGCAGTACGAGGACATGAAGCTGCGCATCCAGTTCATGTACGAGAACGGTCAGAGCTCTTATCTGGAGGCGCTGTTGTCCGCAAAAGACCTGGCGGAGTTTTTGAACGCGGCGGAATATATCTCGCAGATCCAAAGCTACGACAGGGATAAGCTGCAGGAATTTGAGCAGATGATCGAGGACATCACGAACCTGGAGGCACAGCTTGAGCAGGAGTACGATGATCTTGAGGCGATGAAGGAGACTGTGGAGGAGAACAAGGCGTCGGTCGCGGCAATGATGCGTCAGAGGGAAAACGAACTGGCGGGTATCGAGAGCGGACTGTCGGACGCGCAGAGCGAGGCGGCGTTTTACGAGGCGGAGATCCAGGCGCAGGCGGAGCTGATCGCGGCGATCCAGCGTGCGGAGGCGGAGAAGGCTGCGGCAGGTATCGTGGATTCCTATAACGGAGGGGTATTCCGGTGGCCGTGCCCGAGCAGCACGCGCGTCACGAGCGATTACGGACCGCGCAGCAGCCCTATGGCGGGCGCGTCCTCCAACCATAAGGGAATCGACATCGGCGCTGCGAGCGGTGCGGATATCATTGCAGCTGCCGACGGAGTGGTAAAGGCGGCGACCTACAGCAGTTCGGCGGGCAACTATGTCATGATCGACCATGGCGGCGGGTTGTACACTGTGTACATGCATGCGTCTGCGCTGCTCGTGTCAGAGGGGCAGGCGGTGACGGCGGGTCAGGTGATCGCGAGGGTCGGCAGCACAGGGATATCTACCGCGAGCCATCTGCATTTTGGGGTGTCGTTGAATGGGAGTTATGTCAGCCCGTGGGGATATCTGGGCGGATGATCTGTGGCGGGGCTGCGGATGTGGTATGTAAATATTTTACATGCTACGGCAGCCCCTTTTGACATATGCTTTACTGTGACGGCAGTGAGCGGGACAAAGAAGGAAATGAGGGAAAAGGATGGAAGAGCGGTGGGAGACGATGGAAATACGGGAAAACAGGGGACATGCAGGACTGGGAACGGGGCTTCTGATCGGTGTGCTCGGGACCTTATTGGCGGGAGCGGCAGCCGTTTTTTTGGTTTGCGGGCTGACAGGGAACCGGATCATCCTTGCGCCGGGCAGTGCTGCGTCCGGGTCGGGGAAGACTGTGCTGAACGAGGAAGCGGTGAGGAAGATCGCAGAGCTGGATGCCTATATTGAGACGTATTACTATGAGGATGTGGATGTGCAGGATCTGCGCAACGGCATCTATGCGGGGCTTCTGGAGGGGCTGGACGACCGCTATTCCCAGTACTATACCGCAGAGGAATATGAGGAGTCGCGCGTCGGCATGACGGGAAAGTATTACGGGATCGGCGCCGGGCTGAAGCAGGACATAGACACGATGGAGGTGACGGTCTCCCGTGTGTATGAGGGCACGCCGTCAGAGGCGGCAGGGCTTTTGGAGAAGGATGTGATACTTTCTGTGGACGGGGTAGATGCGACCTCCATGGAGGTGAGCGATCTCGTGCTGTT
>CANRBT010000003.1 GCA_947628935.1 uncultured Roseburia sp.
ACCAAGAACGATCTGCTCCCGCCCCCCGAAAAGAAAAAATACACCAAGGAGCATGTGCTGACGCTGATCTTTATCTATTATTTCAAGACGATCCTCTCGATCAGCGACATCCAAAGCATCCTCAACCCGATCACGGAACGGTATTTCGGGGAAAAGGGCGACTACAGCCTGGAGGATATCTACAAGGAGGTCTTTGGGCTCGAGCACCAGGAGACTCTGAACATCATGAAGGATCTGGCAAAAAAGTTCAACACCTCCATGCAGACGTTCCCGGACGCCTCGGAGGAGGACGCCGACCTGCTCCGCACCTTCAGCTTCATCTGCATGCTCAGCTATGACGTCTATGTCAAAAAGACGATCATCGAGAAAATGATCGATCATGCCGCCGCATCCAAAAAAACAGACAGACAGCGGTGACGCCGTTCTTATGATGCTGTCATTCCTGTCCTGTCTCAGGAATCCGCCTGCTGATCCGAAGCGTTCTGCTTTCCGATCCGGGCGAACACCATATCATACCCGTCGTTTCCATAGTTCAGCGCACGGTTCACACGGCTGATCGTCGCCGTGGACGCGCCGGTCTTTTCCGCAATTTCCAGATAGGTCTTCTGCTCCCTGAGCATCCTCGCGACCTCGAACCGCTGCGAAAAAGAGAGCAGCTCATTCACGGTACAGACATCCTCGAAAAACGTATAGCACTCCTCACGGTCTCTCAGGCTCAAAATGGCGTCAAAGAGATGGTCGACCGCCTCTGTCCTTAGCTTCTTACTCATATTCCCCTCTCCTTCTTCTCCGTGGTCTTTTTATTTTAGCATATTAAAGTCCTAAAGTAAACACCCTTTCCGAAAGCCGCCGCGCTTGCATTCCCCTCTCACGATTGCTATAATAAAAAGACGATAACAAGAAACGGAAAGGGATATCACCTATGAAAAGAGTCGGAAATTTCTTCTTTGCCTTTGTACCGCTCTTAGCGGCGTCAGGACTCCAGATCCTGGCTATGATGTTCGCCATGGGAACCAGCTCGCTGCTGGAGTTCTGTCGATACGGAGTGTTCGCCGGCGAGGGCAGCTCCGCCATCCTGAACGATCTGACGCAGTGGTGGGTATCTCAGCGCTTCAATATCTATCTCATGGTGATCTACGCCATCCTCTCGATCGCCCTGTTCGGCGTCTGGTACTACATGTGCTATGGCGGCAGCCTCCGCCCCGCCCTGCGCGGCGTCTTCCGCCCGCTGTCCGTCCTCGGCATCGTCCTGCTGGTGCCCGGCACACAGTTCCTCTCCTCCTATCTCATCAGCCTGCTCGCCTCACTGCTCCCGAGCTGGCTGCGCGCCTATGAGGAGCTCCTGCAGAGCATTGGTCTTGACGAGCGTCTCACCTTCGGTCTGTTCCTCTACTCCGTGCTGCTCGCGCCGGTCTCGGAGGAGCTGATCTTCCGCGGCGTCACCCTGCGCCAGGCGAGGAAGGCGCTCCCGTTCTGGCTGGCAAACCTGTTTCAGGCGCTGATGTTCGGCATCTTCCACGGGAACATGCTGCAGGGCTCCTACGCCTTCTGTCTCGGCATCCTTCTGGGCTACGTGTGCGAGAGGAGCGGCAGCATCTACTCCTCCATCCTGCTGCACATGCTCTTCAATTTCTGGGGTACCGTCCTCAGCGAATTTTTGGACCCGGATTACGGAGCCTCCGTGTTTTCGTTCCTCTTCTGGCTGATGTGCGGCATCGCGCTGACCGCCGGCGGTCTGGCGGCGTACCACGCCGGGACGGCGCGCCGCGGGCAGCCTAAGCCAGGGCACGCTCCAGAAACCGGATCAATGCCTCCATCTCCTCCTGCGTCCCAATGCTGATGCGCAGGTAGTTGTCGATGCGCTCCTTCTCAAAATACCGCACGTAGATGCGCTCTTTTTTCAGTGCCAGAAACAGCTCCTTCGCGGGCATGCTCTCATGCGTGGCAAAGATAAAATTGCTGGCGGAATCCCCAAAGGAAAAGCCGAGCCTCCTCAGCTCCCCCTTGGTCCACTCCCGCGTGGCGATGATCTTTTGCCTCGTCTCCTCAAAGTACGCCTCGTCCCGGATCGCCTCCACGCCGCAGACGAGCGCCGTCCGGTTCAGCGTGTAAGAGTTGAACGAATACTTCACGTCATTTAAGTACCCGATCAGCTTCGGCTGCCCCATCGCATAGCCGATGCGCATGCCCGCCAGGGAGCGCGATTTGGAAAAGGTCTGCACCACGAGCAGGTTGTCGTAGCGCTCGATGAGCGGCAGGGCGGACTCCCCGCCGAAATCGATGTACGCCTCGTCCACGACCACGACCACGTCCCGGTTGTGCTCCAGGATATCCTCGATCTCAGACAGCGGCATCAGAATGCCCGTCGGCGCGTTCGGATTCGGAAAGACCACCCCGCCGTTTTCCCCGTAATAATCCTCCGCGCGGATCAGAAGCTGCCCGTCCAGCGGCTTCACCTCGTAGGGAATCCGCAGCATGTCCGCCCAGACATCGTAAAAGGAATAGGTGATGTCCGGGAAAAAGACAGGCTTTCCCGCATTGAAAAAGGTCAGAAAGATCATCGCCAGCACGTCGTCCGAGCCGACGCCGACAAACACCTGGCTGTCATCCAGCCCGTAATGCTCCGCGATCGCCTCCACGAGCGCGCCGCAGGCAGGATCCGGGTACAACCGCAGCGCATCCGCATCCAGCCGCTCCAGCGCCCTGCGCACGCCGGGTGCGGGCGGATAAGGATTCTCGTTTGTATTCAGCTTGATCATGTCCGGCTGGTTCGGCTGCTCGCCCGGCACATAGGGCGTGACCCTCCGCACATAGGTTTCCCAGTTCTTCATAAGTCCCTCCTGACTGTCAGGTCAGCCCGCAGGCTTCCGCCAGCTTCTCAAATGCGGGGAGCGACCGCTCGATCGTCTGCGGCGACACACAGTAGGCAAGGCGCACATAGCCCGGACATCCGAACGCGCCGCCCTTGACCATCAGGATGTGGCGCTTTTTCCCCTCGTTCACAAAGGCTTCCTCGTCCTCCATCGGCGACTTCACCCAGAGATAGAACGCGCCCTCCGGTTTGATGCAGGAAAAGCCGAGCTTCATCAGCCCCTCGTAGAGCATCCTGCGGTTGTTGTCGTAGAACGCGACGTCCGTCTTTTCCTCCAGGCACAGCGCTACAGCCTTCTGGATCAGGGACGGCGCGTTGACAAAGCCGAGCGTGCGGTTTGAGATCTCGATGCCGCGGAGCAGCTCCTCGGCGTCCGCCGCCTCGTCCGGCACGACCACATAGCCGATGCGCTCCCCCGGCAGGGAGAGGGACTTGCTGAACGAATAGCCCACCAGCGTATTTTTGTAATATTTCGTGAGAAAATCCTCCCGGTTCCCGTCGTACACGAGTTCGCGGTACGGCTCGTCCGAGATCAGGTAGATGTCCGTGCCGTACTCCTGCTGCTTGCGCTCGAGGATCTCCGCGATCCGTCTCATCGTCTCCGGCTTGTAGATGACGCCGGTCGGATTGTTCGGCGTGTTGACGATCAGCGCCCTCGTCCGCGGGGAGAGCTTTGCCTCAAAGTCCGCCAGATCCGGCTGGAAGGTCTCGCGGTCCGGCATGACCGCCACCACCTCGGCGTCAAAATTCGCCGCATACTGCCGGTATTCCCCGAAGAACGGCGCGAACACGATGACCTCGCTGCCTGGGTCCAGGATCGTCTTGAAGATGATGTTCAGCCCGCCTGCCGCGCCCACGGTCATGACGAGGTTGTGCGCGTCAAAGGACGTGCCGAACCGCCGGTTCAGGTTCTCCGCGATCGCCGCGCGCACCGTTTCGTAGCCCGCGTTTTCCATGTAGCCGTGCAGCTCCAGCGAGCCGCCCTCCGACGCGTCGCTCTCGTCCAGCAGCGCGCGCATCGCGTCGTTGACCGCCGCCGGCGCGGGCGTCGCCGGATTGCCCAGCGAAAAATCGTAGACGTTCTCCGCCCCGTACTGCTCCGCCATCCGCTTTCCCTCAACGAACATCGCGCGGATCGCGGAGCTTCCCTCCAGTGCCTTTAAAATTTTTTGTGAAACCATTGTTTTTGCTCCTTCACTTGATCTTATCCATACTTTACCAAAATAACGCGCGAAAGTAAACCACTTTCGCGCGCCGGTCGTTATCGTCCCGCCCTGTACGCTTCGACGTTCGTCTCCCGCACGAGCTTCCGTATCGGGAGAATGCTCCCCGGCGGCACGGACAGCTCATCCACGCCCATCGCGAGAAATTCCCTCGTCAGCGACAGGTCCGCGCCAAGCTCCCCGCAGATCCCCGCCCGGATGCCTGCCCTGTGCGCGTTTTCCACCACCATCGAGATCATGCGCAGGACCGCCGGGTGATGCGCGTCATAAAACCGGTCCAGCTTCGGATTCTGGCGGTCGACCGCCAGCGCGTACTGGGTCAGGTCGTTCGTGCCGATGCTGAAAAAATCCGCCTCCCTGGCGAGCTCGTCGCTGATGAGCGCCGCCGCGGGCGTTTCGATCATAATGCCCTGCTCCGGCTCGCCAAACGCGATCCCCTGCGCGCCAAGCTCCTCCTTCACGAGCGCGACCGTCTCCCGGATCCTTTGCATCTCCCAGACGCTCGTGATCATCGGGTACAGGATCGCGAGCTTCCCGAACGCGCTCGCACGGAACAGCGCGCGCAGCTGCGTCTGGAAGAGCTCCGGTCTGGACAGACAGATGCGGATCGCACGGCACCCCAGGGCGGGATTCTCCTCGTGCTCCATCTCAAAATAGCCGCACTGCTTATCCGCCCCGATATCCAGGGTGCGGATGACGACCCGCCTGCCCGCAAGGGTCTCCGCCACCTGCCTGTAGACCCGAAACTGCTCCTCCTCCGTCGGATAGCGGTCGCTCTCCAGATAGAGGAACTCGCTGCGGAACAGCCCGACGCCTTCCGCGTCATTCTGTATGACCGCCGCCAGATCTCTGACGTTTCCGATGTTCGCATACAACTTCAGCCTCTGACCGTCAAGCGTGACGCTCTCCTTCCCCTTCAGGCGCTGCAGAAGCTCCCGCCGCTCCTGCTCCTTTCGCTGCCTCTCCCGCAGCGCCGAGATCGTCTCCTCATCCGGCTCCACATAGAACAGTCCCTCCGTGCCGTCCACGATGCCGGTCTTTCCGTCCACGGCATCCGGATCAAGCTCCGTTTCGACCAGCGCCGGGATCGCCATCGTCCTCGCCAGGATCGCTGTGTGGGAGTTGGCGGAGCCGCGGATCGTGACAATGGAGAGCACCTTCTCCCTGGGGAGCTGCACAGTCTCCGAGGGCGCAAGCTCCTCCGCCACAAGGATCACAGGCTCATGAAGGGAGAGCCGTCCGTCCCATTCCCCTCCGAGCGCCTGCAGCAGACGCTCGGAGACATCCCAAACGTCCGCCGCCCGCTCCCGCATATAAGCGTCGTCCATCGCCGCGAACATCCGTGCAAAATGATCCCCTGTCGCGGCGACCGCATACTCGGCGTTCACCTCCTGGCTGCGGATGATCGACGCGACCGACCGGTTGTAATCCTCGTCGTCCAGTATCATCTGATGCCCCTCAAAGATGGCTGCGCCTGCCTCTCCCACCTCTCTGCACGCCTTGTCATAGAGCGCCCCGAGCTGACGGACCGTCTCCTCCCTCGCCGCCTCGTAACGCGATACCTCCGCATCCGCGTCCGTGATCCTCACGCGCTTTACCTGCCGTCTGCCCTTGCGGTACACGCAGATCCTTCCGATCGCGACGCCGCCAGATACCCCTTTTCCGCTATATGTCTCCATACGATCCATTCTCCTGCATCCGTTTCCGGTTTCCCTGATCCGCCACCTGCGCGTACACGGTCTCGATCTCCTCCCGAGTCGCCAGAGCCTCCGAAAAAGCGCTGGCGCTTCCCGCGGCTATCCCCATGTAAAACGCATGCGCGACATCCTTTTTTTCCAGCCAGCCTGCCATAAAACCGGCGACCATCGAGTCGCCTGCCCCCACGCCGTTCACGAGCGTGCCCTTCGGCGCGGGCGCGGAAAAGACCCTGCCGTCCGCTGCGATCAGCACAGCCCCCTCTCCCGCCATCGAGACCAGAACATGCTGCGCGCCCATCTCCTGCAGCCTTTTCCCGTAGGGCACGACCTCCTCCCTGGTCCGAAGCTCTGTCCCGAAGATCTCGCCCAGCTCGTGCTGATTCGGCTTGAGCAAAAAGGGGTGACAGGGCAGGACGTTCACCAGCAGCTCCTGCGTCGCGTCCACAACGGTCAGCACCCCTCTCCCGTCCAGCATCTCCATGATCCTTTGGTAGATGTCGTCAGGCAGGGACGCCGGGATGCTCCCCGACAGAAACAGCACGTCGCCGTCTCCCAGCCCGCCGAGCTGCCGCATCAGCCGCTCCACTTTGTCCTCGCCGATCACGGGACCCGCACCGTTGATCTCTGTCCCCTCGATCGACCGCAGCTTCACATTGATCCTTGTACAGCCCTCCTCGAGCGCGATGAAACCGTTTTTGACCCCCAGCGCCTCCAGCCGCCGCACCACCTCGTCTCCGGTAAAGCCCGCCACAAAGCCCAGCGCCGTATTCTCGATCCCCAGATTTTGCAGGATCGTCGACACGTTGATCCCCTTTCCTCCGGGGAGCAGCAGCTCCGAGCGCGTGCGGTTCGTAAGCCCTGTGTGAAAATCGGGAACGTCCACAATATAATCCAGCGACGGATTAAAGGTCACTGTGTAGATCATTTTGCCGTCTCCTTTTCCTTTTTTCTGTTTTCATAAAAAAAGCCTCCCGGAACCCTGACGTTTCCCGGGAAGCCTCCCTCTCGCCTATCGGTTTACATCATCCACAAAGCGTCCAAACGCCGCGCGTCCCTCCTCCGTGCACTTGTACACCCCGGCATCCTGCAATACCTCCTGAAACACCAGACCGATCTCCGTCTGAACGATCTCATGCAGCCGCTCGGCGGACACCTCGCCCTCCAGCGCGCCGCCCGCGGTAAAGCCGTACTTCGGCAGGAACTCCTCCACCCAGTCGGCATGCTTTTCCAGCGTGTCGTCCCTGCGGAGCGAAACGCCGTCCAAAAGCGCCCGCTCGAGCGCCGCCATCTCATCCTTCAGCCTTGCCGGAAGGACCGCAAGACCCATGACCTCGATCAGACCGATATTCTCCTTCTTGATGTGGTGCAGCTTTGCGTGCGGGTGATACACCCCAAGCGGATGCTCCTCGGTCGTGATGTTGTTTCGCAGCACTAGGTCGAGCTCAAAATCCTCCCCGCGCCGCCGTGCGATCGGCGTGATCGTGTTGTGCGGCTCTCCGTCCGTCTCCGCGAACACGAACGCCGCCTCATCCGTGTAACCGCGCCATGCCAGCAGGATCTTATCCGCCAGCTCGATCAGGCGCTCCTTCTCCCTCGCGCGGATGCGGATGACGGACATCGGCCATCTGACGATGCCTGCCTTCACATCCGAAAATCCGTCGAACGCGATCTCCCGCTCCACAGGCGCCTTTGCCATCGCAAACTCATAATGACCGCCCTGGAAATGGTCATGGCTTAAGATCGAGCCTCCCACGATCGGAAGATCCGCATTCGAGCCGACAAAGTAATGCGGAAACTGCTCCACAAAATCCAAAAGCTTTCCGAACGTCGCGCGCTCGATCTTCATCGGCGTATGCTGCGCGTTGAAAACGATGCAGTGCTCGTTGTAATAGACATACGGCGAATACTGGAAAAACCAGTCGCTGTCATTGATCGTCACAGGAATGATGCGGTGGTTCTGTCTTGCCGGATGGTTGATGCGCCCCGCATAGCCCTCGTTCTCCTTGCACAGGAGGCATTTGGGATAGCCGCTCTGCTTTGCCAGCTTCGCCGCCGCGATCGCCTTCGGATCCTTCTCCGGCTTGGACAGGTTGATGGTGATGTCGAGCGTGCCGTACTCCGTGTCGGCGGTCCACTTGACGTCCTTTCGGATGCGGTATCTGCGGATATAGTCGGTATCACGGCTCAGCTTGTAAAAAAAGTCCGTCGCCGCCCTCGGGGACTCGTTCCTGTAAAGCTCTCGAAAATGCGCGATCACCTCGCTTGGTCTGGGAACCAGCATGCTCATGATCTTTGTGTCGAACAGATCGCGATAGGTGATCGTATTCTCGGGCATCAGCCCCTCCTGCGCCGCGTAGTCGAGCATTTCCGCGAGGATGCCCTCCAGCGCTTCCTCCGCCTGCTCCTGCGTCATGGGCTCCCGTTTTGCGAACGCCTCCGCAGTCTCATCGGAAAGCTCCTCCAGCCCAAACAGCTCCAACAGACGGTTGATCGTATATCTCCGGTCCTCCGGCTTCACCAGTCCGGTCGCCAGTCCGTACTCCGTCAGCTCCAAAATCCGCTCCTGAATCATCGCTCTCTCCTCCCCCTTATGCCAGCTTCACAGGTCCGTCGCCGATCTTAACCACATAGAAATCCGCCGCGTAACCGATCTTCTTCTGATAAGCCGCGCCGACCCTCTCGATAAAGGCATCGACCGCCTCGTCCTGCACGATACTGACCGTACAGCCGCCGAAGCCCGCCCCGGTCATACGCGAACCGATGACGCCTTCGACCTTCCACGCCTCCTCGACCAGCGTGTCAAGCTCGATGCCCGTCACCTCGTAATCGTCGCGCAGCGAGACATGGGAAGCATTCATCAGCTCGCCGAACAGCTTCACGTCATTCTCGCCGAGCGCCTTCACAGCCTGGATCGTCCGCTGGTTCTCATAGACGGCGTGCCTTGCCCGCTTTCTGCAGGTCTCATCCCCGATGGCGTCCTGATACCGCTCGAACTGCTCCTCCGTCAGATCGCCCAGCGTCCGAATATCCGTGACCTTCTGAAGTTCGGCAAGCGCCTGCTCACACTCGCTGCGCCTCTCGTTGTACTTGGAATCGCCGAGCCCGCGCTTCTTGTTGCTGCAGGAGATCACGATCTTCGCGTTTTCAAGCCTGATCGGGGCATATTCGTATGCGAGCGTCGCCGTGTCCAGAAAGATCGCATGCCCCGCCTTGCCCATCGCGATCGCAAACTGATCCATGATGCCGCAGTTGACGCCGTTAAATTTGTTTTCGGAATACTGTCCGATCAGAGCCAGATCCTGATTCGTCACGTCAAAGCCGAACAGGTCTTTGAGGATAAAGCCTGTGAGCACCTCGACCGACGCGGAGGAGGACAGCCCGGAACCGTTCGGGATATTGCCGAAAAGCACGAGATCCAACCCCTGCTCCACCTTCATGCCCTTCTCGCCGAATGCCCATATCACGCCCTTCGGGTAATTCGTCCAGTCCGCTTCCTTCTCCGGTTTTAGATCCTCCACAGACGATTCCAGCACGCCGAGCTGTTCAAAGTTCATCGAATAGAACCGAAGCTTCTTGTCCTGACGCTTTCTCGCCACCCCATAGGTGCCGATCGTGAGCGCGCAGGGGAACACATGCCCTCCGTTGTAATCTGTGTGCTCGCCGATCATGTTGACGCGCCCCGGCGCAAAATACACCCCGATCTCGCCCTCTCCCCCGAACAGCTCCTCAAATCTTGCCCGTACGTCTTCCCAAATCATGTAAGCTCCTCCTATACATCATTTTTTCTCAAATTCCGCGGCTCCAAAGCATTCCGTAAATCCCCGCGCACGGAATGCATACCTCCTCCGCACCGCTGATAAATCTATTATAACGCATGTTCCTCTCCCTGCAAAGGACTAAGTGCGAACCTGCAACAAAGTTCAGAAATCCTGCAACAAAATCACATAGGAAAATGCACCGTCACATACAGCCTTCCGCCCCGGTATTCCGCGCCGACGGTACCGCCCTCGCGCTCCGCGAGCGTGCGGGCGATGGAAAGCCCCAGACCGGTCGCGCGCCGTCCGCCCTCCACGGTATAAAAGCGGTCGAACATCCGCCCTACCTGTACCGGATCCAGCGTCCGCGCCCGGTTAGAAAAGCAAAAAACGCCGTCCTCCGACAGCGTGATCTCACAGTCCCCCTCACTGTATTTGATGACATTCCCCATCAGATTTGCCAGGATCCGCGCCAATGCATGCGCATCCAGCACACGGCGCACGTCCTCCTCCGGCATCCGGATCTCCGGCGTGATGCCCGCCGCGCGCAGAGCGCCGTAATGCGCAGCCACGCACTCCTCGAGCGCCGCGGACAGGGACACCTCCCGCCGCACGGGCTCCTCCTCCGCCGCATACGCCACGGAATAGTCCAGCAGCTCCTCCGTCAGCGCCCGCATCGCGCGGACGCGGTTCTCGATGACGGAGAGCATCTCCTTCGCCTCCCCGGGCAGCTCCTCCGCCCGCAGCAGCTCCAGATACCCGCTGATCGCCGCGAGTGGCGTGCGCAGATCGTGGGAGAGGTCTGTGACGGCGCGCTTCACCCCGGCATCCCCCTGCGCGCAGCGGATGTGCTCCCTGCGGAGCGCCGCAAGCTGGCGGTCCATGCATGCCGCCAGCCTTCTCATCGTCCCATCCCCCGCAGACAGCGTGATGCCCACGTTCGTCTCCTCACAGAGGCTCGCGTCGAAGCCCCGTTCCAGCTCACGCGCCGCCCTGTGCAGGGACCACACCCAATACGCCAGAACTGCGTTGCATGAAAACGAAAGCACACATAAAACCTCCCACACCATCCCGCGAACCCTCCCTTTTCTCTTCCGACGCCATATGCCGCCTACTTCAGATCTTTTTTCCCAAAGGCGAGCAGACCCGCCGCATTGCAGCACACAGTGACCGCAAGGGAACATAGGCACATCCTCACGGGATGCGGCATATCGCAGTTCAACATCTGCAGCACCTGCCCGCCCGGGAACAGGTCGAGAACAAACTGAAAGACCTCCCGCTTCCCGCCGGACACATAGCCCGGATTCGGCTCCGTGACCGGAAGCATGTCTCCTCCGCTCACAGTCAGCTCATACCCCACGATCTCCGCCGGCTCTCCCAGACGCGCGTACAGATAGATCCCGAGGAACAGCACGCCGAAGCCGCACAGGATATTGCAGACCGACGCGCAGGTCCTGTCCGCAGACAGCATCACGACCATGTAGAAAAAGGAAACATAGGCTGCCGCCGCAAACAGACAGACGGCGGCGCGCTCCGCCGTAAATGCCGCTCCCCTCTGCAGACCGCCGAGCAGCACGCCGCCAACCGCCGCGTTGACCGCCACAGAGACAGCCGCCGCGAGGAACGCGCCCCACAGGCAGGTCATCGCCCCCGCCAGATAGACCTCGCTCCTTCTCCTGCCCACGACCAGCTTGTTGCGGATCGTGCCGTCCGAGAACTCCGTCCCGACGTGGACGGAGAGGACGACCGCCAGCCCGACACCGATCATGCTGAAGCTGTAGAACAGCACATCGTCCAGCCGTCCTATCCCCTCATAGCCGCGGCTGTTCCGGTAATACAGGACACAGGCAGCGGCGCCGTAACACACAGTCAACAGACAAAAAACGCGGTAGAGCGTGCTCCTCCACAGCCGCCTTCCGTCCGCACGCAACAGATTACGCATGCTCCTCACCTCCCAGCAGCCGGATATAATAGCTCTCCAGACTCTCCTCGCGCTTTTCGACGGACCGCACCTCGCAGCCCCGCTCGGCAAGCGCCAGGGTCAGCTCCGTGATACCGATCTCGCCGTAGATCTCCGCCTCTGTGCCCGTCAGCACAGTATAAGACAAGCCCCGCGCATCCAGCACCGGCGCCAGCGCGCGCACATCCGTGACCTCCACGCGCAGACATTTTCTGCAAGCCTGCATCAACTGGTCGGCGCTCATCTCCTTCACGAGACGCCCGCGGTCGAGGAACCCGTAATGCGTCGCCAGACGCGAGAGCTCATCCAGGATATGGCTCGAGATCAGCACTGTGATCTCCCGCTCCCGGTTCAGCCGCAGCATCAGCTCCCGCAGCTCTATGATCCCCTGCGGGTCCAGACCGTTGACCGGCTCGTCCAGCGCCAGAAAATCCGGATTTCCAGCAAGCGCGACCGCAATCCCTAGCCTCTGGCGCATGCCGAGGGAAAAATCCCCCGCCCGCTTCTTCCCTGTGCCGGAAAGTCCGACCAGCTCCAAAAGCTCCGTAATGCCGTCATACGAAGGACGCCCCAGCACCAGATACTGCTGTCTCAGATTCTCCTCCGCCGTCATTCCCAGATAGACGGACGGAGACTCGACGATCGCGCCCATCCGCCTGCGCGCCCGCATGAGCGCCTCCGTCTCCCTGCCGCCGGCATCACACGACGCCCCGTACAGCCGTATACTCCCACTGTCCGGCCGCTGCAGACCGCACGCCACGCGGATGAACGTCGTCTTTCCCGCGCCGTTTTTTCCGATGAACCCGTAGATCGCGCCCCGCGGCACGTGCATCGTAAGCTCGTCCAGCGCCCGGAAATGCCCGTAGGACTTGCACAGCCCCTCCGTCTCCAACACATATTCCATATCCGATCCTCCCTGCTCTTATTGTACTTCCCGTCTATCCTAGCACAGGAAGGTTAAGGATCCGGTTAAGAAAACCGTTAAGAATCGGTAAACCTTTCAGGGCTCTCCCCGCAGGGTAAACCCGATGCCCCAGACCGCCTCGATGTGATCTCTGCCGCTCACATCGCGCAGCTTGCGGCGCAGATTGCTGACATGCACCTTCAGCGAGCTCTCCACACAGTCCGGCGTCAGAAGACAGAGCTCCTCCAGCATGGCGCTTTTCGTCACGACCCGCCCGGCGTTCTGCAGGAGGATCTGCAGGATGGCGTACTCGGTCCGCGTCAGGTGCACGGACTGCTCCCCGACCCACGCCTCCCTGGTCTCCGGCCGCAGCCGCAGCTCCCCGAAGGCAAGCTCCCGCATCTCCTCCTGCCCCGCAGCGCCTCCCCTCATGCGCAGCTGCACCGCGACCCGCGCCAGAAGCTCCCGCATCTCAAAAGGCTTCGTCAGATAATCCGCCGCGCCCGAGAGCAGCACGCCGACCTTGTCCTCCACATCCGCCTTGGCGCTTAAAACGATCACAGGGATCCCTTTGAGCGCGGGAAGCACCTCCTCGCCGGACATGCCCGGCAGCATCAGGTCCAGCAGCACCAGATCCGGCCGCTTTTCGCGCAACAAAAGAAGCGCTTCCGTGCCGGAATAGGCACGGAGCACTTCATATCCCTCTCTTTTCAGTCCCTTCTCCAGCATGTCGCCGATGCAGCTGTCATCATCGACGACCGCGATCGTCTCATTCATAAGCCCATCCTGCTATGTCTCTCAAAGCATACCGGTCCACTCCGCGATGATCTCCTCGCAGGCGTCTGTGTCCATGCCGTCCGCAGCCTCCCACAGCCTGTCAAACAGCTCCTTCTCCTCTCCCTCATAGCGATACGCGGCAAGCGCCTTCATCGTCTCCTCCATGCACTCCATATCCAGATTCTCGGATGCCTCCTGCAAGGTATGTAACTGCTGCCGCAGCGTCTCCCTGTCGATCGGCTCCTTCTCCTCCTCGCTCACCCCGTCGTCTGTGAAATACTGTGCGAACACAGGAAGATAGCCGCGATAGCGCTCCAGAAGCTCCCCGGTATGCGCACGGATCGCCTCCGTGTCCCGGGCGTTGCCCGCCTTCTCCATCTCCGCCGCAAGCTCGGAGAGCTCCATCGCCCCGATCTGCTTGGAGAGACTCTTTAACGCGTGCACCTCGATCGTGTAGCCCGCCCAATCCTCCGCCTGATACTGGGACTCGATCTTCGCCGCCTTCTTTTCGATCTCTTTGTAGTACGCCTCGAGGATCGTCCAGAACATGCTCTCGCTGCCGAGGATCCGCACAGCCTCCGCCGTGTCGAGGTCGCCCACGGTCAGCGGCTTTCCGGACTTCTCCTCCTCCGGTTCTATCTTCCGCGGCGCGACGCGGCGGATCTTCTCCACAGGGAGCCACTGCTTGACCTTTGTGATCAGGGAGCGGACCTCGATCGGCTTGCTGACAAAATCGTTCATGCCCTCGTTCAGGAACATCTCCTTCGTCCCCTCGATGGCGTTCGCGGAGAGCGCGATGATCGGCACGTCGTGATAGTCCTCGTGGAAGCGCCGGATGATGCGCGTCGTCTCCACCCCGTCCATCTCCGGCATCATGTGATCCATAAAGATCAGATCGAAATGATGCCCCTCGATCCGCTCGAGCGCCTCCTTGCCGCTGAGCGCCGTCTGGATCTTGAGCTCTAACGGCTCCAGAAGCCCCTCCGCGATCGTCAGATTGACCGTGTTGTCATCCACGATCAGCACCTCCGCCTCCGGCGCGATAAAGTCGAACTCGTCCTCCGTCGTACTGTCCATGGAGAGATTGAGGTTCTCTCCGCGCAGCAGCGTCGCCAGGTTCAGCATATAGATCGGCTTCTTCATCACGAAAAGGTTGGTCAGGCTGCGCCGCTCCGTATCGAAGAAATCCACGATCAGGGTGACGCGGATCTCGGTCTGCTTTTCGGCAAATTCCTCCCAGCGCTCCGTAAAGTAGGAGGAATCGATCATCACGAAGATCTCCTTGTCCGGGTGCTCCTCCGCATAGGCACGGATCTCCTCCTCCGTGCTCATCTCCAGGCACGCCACGCCGAGCCGCTCGCAGTCCTCCTCCAGCTGCCTGCGCACGTAGCCCTTTGCGATATTGGCGACCACGACCTTTTTGTCCGCATCCGCGAGCGTGATGCTGGGCTGCCCGTCCCGGACATGCTGGGGCAGGGTAAAGGAGAACCTGCTGCCCCTGCCGTATTCGCTCTGCACAGCGATATCGCCGCCCATCAGTCCGAGCAGCTGCTTGGTGATGGCGAGACCGAGTCCCGTCCCCTCCACGTTGCGGTTGCGCTTGCTGTCGACCTGCGAGAAGGACTGGAACAGCTTTTTCATATCCTGCTGCTTGATGCCGATGCCCGTGTCCTCCACGGCGACCTGCAGCTCGATCTCGTCGTCGGAGATCCGCTTAAAATCGACGTCGATCGTGATCGCGCCCTCGTTCGTGAACTTTACCGCGTTGTTCGCAAGGTTGATCAGGATCTGCTTGATGCGGATATTGTCGCCGTAGAGCAGTCTCGGCACGTCCGGCGCCAGCTTCAGCAGAAGCTCCACATTCTTGCCCTTCAGGCGCGCCATGATGACATTCATGACGTCGTTGACGATGGACATGGTCTCGTATTCCGCGTTGATGATCTCCAGCTTGCCGGACTCGATCTTGGAAAAATCCAGGATGTCGTTGATGATCGTCAGCAGCTCCCTGCCGGAGGACTTGATCTGATGGATGTAGCTGCGCGCCGCCGGGGGCAGCTCCTCCCGCAGCGCCATCTCCGCCATTCCGATCACAGCGTTCATCGGCGTGCGGATCTCATGGCTCATGTTTGCCAGAAAGTCCGACTTCATCTTTGCCGCGCGCTCGATCTCCCGGTTTGCCAGCTTCGTCTGGTACGCGCCGTAAGCCATATCGGAGATGACATCCGTGACCTGGTACAAAAACTCCGCCGCCTTGTTCACGGACTCCTTGGAGCGGATCTGGACCTTCTGCGCCGCCTCGGCGTACTCGTCCGGGTCGATCCCCATCTCGCGCGCCATCCAGCGCACCCGCTCCATATCCAGCTTCTTCGTGAGCACCTGTCCGCCGATAAAGCAACCGACCCACTCCCCCGCTATGATGATCGGCGCCGCAAAGTCGATCAACTCCACATGGCAGAAGTAGGTCGTCGCCTTCCCGCTCTCCATCGCCTGCTGCGCGCCGAACTTGTCGCACCACTCGCAGCGGATGCCGCCGACCTTGCTGTTTCTCGTATATTTCATGCAGAAATCCGTAAAATTGCTCCCCTCCGTGATCGGCTTGCCGTCCCGGTCCGCGATCACCGCAGCCATGCCCGTCATCTCGGAGAAGGCGTCCTGTATTCTCTTTAGCACTGCAATGTCCAGATAATCGGTCAGCTGAAGCGGCTGTTCATTCTCTTGTCCCATCATTCTCACCATACCCTTTTCTATTCCCCAGCCTCCTAGTCCGAAAAACAGACATTTATACCCCCCCCAGTGTCTTTTCGATCGTCTCCATCAGCTTGTCGTGCTCCACAGGCTTTAACAGGTAGCCCTGCGGCTGCACGGCAAGCGCCTGCGCGATCTTGGAGCGCTCCGTGACGCCGGTCAGGAAGATGACCGGGATATCCTTGGTCGCGGGATTCTTCCTCAACTTCTCCAGCACCTGCACGCCGCTCTCCTCCGGCATCTCATAGTCCAGCAGGATGAGATCCGCCTGCTTTTTTTCGAGATACTTCAACGCCACCTTGCCGCTGACCGCGGTCGCGACCTCATACTCGCCGACCAGCTGCTTGTTGATCGTCTTGAGCATCGTCACGCTGTCGTCCACGACCAGGATCGTCTTTTTCCGCGCCGGCTCCTTTGCCGGCTGCGATCCGCTCCCGAAAGGATTGAGCAGGGACGCGAGCACGTCCTCCTCCTCCTGCGTCCGCTCGATCCCGCGGCGCGCGTTCTCCTTCAGGTACTTCGCGAACCTCACGCCGATATCCTGCGCTTTGATCGGCGTCGTCAGGATCACATCCGCCGTGTTGGGCGCCTCACGGGTAAAATCCGAACAGCTTTCATGCGAGCCGACCACGAAAAACGGGATCGTGTCCCCGACCCGGCGCTTCAGCGCGACCATCCGATTCACCATGTCCACAGGCTCGTCATAGATACAATAACAGAACATATCAGGGTCGCAGAACTTGATATGGTTCATAATGTCGTCGATCCGCGTGGAAGTCGTCAGCAGATCCATATTGTCGCTCAGATGGGCGTAAATGTCATCGATGACCGTGTTGTTCTTCCCCGCCAGCAAAATCTTATACCGCATACTCTCTCTTTCCTCTCCCTATGTGATCTCTTTTTTCTCAGGACCGCTCCGCCTGAAAATCCCGGATGAGCCGCAGCGCCGGAAGCGCGTTCCCGTCATAGTCAAAGAGCGCCTGATTCGCCCACTCGTTGCCGCAGGGTCCCGGATCGCCCATATATTTCAGGGACGCCGGCGTCGCCCAGCCGGAACCCGGAACCGGGATCCACGCGGGCTCCCAGTAGAAAAAGCCCCGTCCCCTGCCGTCCCGGATATGGCTGATGCGGTTCAGGAAATCCTCCATAAAATCGCACTGCCCCTGCCTGGTCATCGGGTACTCGATCTTCTCCACGAGCTCCCGTCTGGTCGCATAGCCCTTGCGCTCCCCGTCCGGCAGCTTCTCGTACGCCCCGTAATCCTCCATCGTGTAGCCCATGGAGACCTCCGCGATGATGAGGTCCTTCCCGTACCGCTCCGCGATATCGTTCATGTTGTCCGTGAGCATCTGGAGCGTCCCGTGCCAGAACGGATAGTAGGACAGACCGATGATCTCGAAGTCCTCGCCGCACGCCGTGAAATGGTCGAACCACTCCCGGTAGAGCGCATTGTTGCCGCCGTTGTCCAGATGGATCATCACGGGGATCTTTGCAAGGCGCCTGCACGCCTCATGCACGCCGGAGATCTCTCCCGCCAGCCGCATAGCGTCCGCCTTCCGCACAGCGCGGATGCCCGCGTTCACGAATCTTGCGATATTGTCGTAATGCGGCACCCGTCCCTCCGGCCAGAGCAGCCCGTTCGAGAGCTCGTTGCCGACCTGGATCATCGAGAGGTTCACGCCGTTCTCCAAAAAAGTCCTCGTGCTCTCCAGCGTATAGTCGTAGACCGCACGCTCCAGCTCCTCGACCCCGTAAGACGCCCACGCCTTGGGCTTGATCTGCTTGCCCGGATCCGCCCAGAAATCGCTGTAATGAAAATTCAGCAGCACGGAAAATCCCGCCGCCGTCACACGCTTTGCGATCGCAAGCGTAGTCTGCAGATCGTTCTCCCCCGCGCCGTAGGACTCGCCCGTCTCCGACCGCGGGTCGTTCCAGAGGCGGATGCGGACGGTATCGACATCGTACCGTTTCAGGATCGAGAGCACATCCTCCTCCCCGCCTCCGTCGTAATACCTCGCCCCGCACCGCTCCAGCTCGAGAAGGGTAGACAGATCCATTCCTTTTACAAATCTCATGCGCCGCTATACCTCCTGTATCATCCGAATGAGTTCCTCCCGCGAGACCCCGTAGCGCGATGCGTAGGACACCAGCTCCTTTGCGCGCTCGCGCACATAGATCTCCGGGTTATCCTTGGAAACGGAAATGATCATCTCGTACTTTTTCTGCTTCTCCTCAGATACCAGCTTTAAGAATTCGGACAACGTCTGCTTGAGCACAGTCACCTCTTTTGCCCCTGCCATGCAGAGCAGTTCCCGGTACGCCTGCAGCTCGACCTCGTTCAGCCGTCCCTTCACGCACACGCCGACCACGGGCTTTTTCAGAAATCCCGCTTTCCCCGCCGCCTCCTGTGTGCGCGCCATGAACTCGCGGAACATGTACTCAGCCGCCTGGAGATCCGAGATACGCCCCTGATGGAGCGGAGAGATATACATCGTCCCCTCCGGGAAATCTCCTTCCGACACAGCGTTGCCGACCGCCTGCACCTGCCCTCGGGGCGAAAGCGCAAGGAGCGCCTGCTCCTTCAGCACGATGCCATGCCCTCTGACATAGATCTCAATGTCCGCCGGTTCATAGTTGATTCTTTTCATACAACCCTCTCCCATTCTTCCTGTTCTATATGCCGCAAAAGCGGAATGTCAGCTCCAGCGGCTCCGTCACGTCGATGTGGTACTCCGGATGCACCAAGGCTCCCCAGCTGTCGTCCCCGCCGATCCCCATCTGTGCCTTCGCGACACGCACGACCGTATGGTGCACCCTCGGGAGCTCATAATCGTGCATCGCGTTCTCCAGCTCATGCGGCGTATACGGCAGCGCCGAAAACGAAAGGTCATCCCCTGTAAACAGAATACCCCTTCCTCGCGCATCCGTCAACCTCGCATATCGCACTCCGAGCTTATTTCCGCACTCCTGCGGCACCAGATATTTCGCCATATTGTCCGCGACGCGGTTGCGGTAGATGCCGAGCCTTGCCCCTTTTTGCCGGTCCGCGTAGGTTTCCT
Source organism: uncultured Roseburia sp. (assembly GCA_947628935.1). GTDB lineage: Bacteria > Bacillota > Clostridia > Lachnospirales > Lachnospiraceae > Roseburia. The sequence goes on from CANRBT010000003.1 coordinate 18,993, forward strand.
CCGGTCCCAGCCCGTACCATTCCAGGCGGTCGTAGTCCGCGCTGAACACAAAGAGCATGCCGAACTCCGGCATATCCCCCAGCTCCTTCACGGGATCGTAGCGCAGCGTCGTCTCCACGACGCCGTCCCCAAACACAGTGTAGGTCACGCGGCATGCGGCGCGCGGCGTCGTCGGCAGGGCATATTCATAGGCAACGGACACGCTGCCGTCTCTCTCCGTCACCACGGGCTCCCGGAAATCGTTCGGTCCCGTGCTGCACATGCCGGCGTAGAGGCTCGCGATCTTCCACTGCGCCATACGCCCCTGCATCCGGCTCCCGCAGTCGTTGTCGACCGGCGCCCGCCAGAAGTTCGGCATCGGGATCCTCTCGATCAGCTCCCTGCCGCCGTAGCGATAGGACACCAGACCGCTGCTGTTATAGGAAAAGAGTACGTCAAAGTCCTCCCCCTTTACGCCGAGGTTCCATTTGCCGTGAATGACGCGGATCGGCCTGCCGGACTGCATATAGACATGCTGTTTCTCATAGACCTTCTGCCCGAACGCGATCTCGTGCCCCGCCTTCGCCCACGCGGTATCTTCCTTTAACACAAAGGAGATCGTCAGCGCGTATTCCGCATCCCGCGGCACCTCGAACGGGATCGCAAACGTCCCCTCGGACAGCGGCGCGACCGAGACCGCCAGCCGCTCCCGTTTCACAGGCACGCCCTCCCGTTCCAGAACGGCGATGCAGGCGAACGCATCCGTATCTGTGAACAGGAATCGGTTCGTCACAGTGAACTCCTTTTCCTCAAACGAGACGCTGATATTCTGATAATTGAACTTGACCTCCTGCATCTTCGGGGACGCATCGCGCTCCCCTCCGTAGCAGATGCCGTTCCCGCTGAAATTGTAATCCGTCGGCCGCTCGCCAAAATCGCCTCCGTATGCCTGGAATTCCTCGCCGTACCGGTTCTTTTTTGCCATGGACTGGTCGATGTAATCCCAGATAAAGCCGCCCTGGTAACGCGGCTCCGTGTCCGTCAGATCCGTGTACTTGTGCATCGCGCCGCAGGAATTTCCCATCGCATGCGTGTACTCGCAGCAGATAAAGGGCTTTTCCTTATGCTCGGCGAGATACTGCCGGATGCGCGTCACAGGCGGGTACATCTGGCTCTCCATATCGCTGGAGCCGTCGTATCTCCTGTCGTTATAGACGCCCTCGTAGTGCACGAGCCTGTGCGCATCGAGCGCGCGGAATTTTTCGGACATGTCAAAGATGACCTTTCCGCCGTAGGACTCGTTTCCGCACGACCAGATCAGGATCGACGGGTGGTTTTTATCCCTCTGGTAGCAGGAATTGACGCGGTCGAGCATCATCGGCTCCCAGTCCATATTGTCGCCCGGCACGATGTCGTCCATCGTCACCTTGCCCTTCAAGTACGCGTCCCAGGAGCCGTGGGACTCCATATTGTTCTCCGCCATCAGGTAGATGCCGTACTCGTCGCACAGCTGATAAATACCGGAGTCGTCCGGGTAATGGCAGGTGCGGACAGCGTTGATATTGTTCCGCTTCATCGTCAGAATGTCCGTCAGCAGCTCCTCCCGGCTCACCACACGGCCGTTTCTGGAGCTGAACTCATGGCGGTTCACGCCCTTAAAGACGATGCGCTTCCCGTTGAGGCACATGATACCGTCCTTCATCTCAAAGCGCCGGAACCCGAGCTTCTGGGAGACGACCTCGCAGACCTCGCCCCTCTCGTCCATGAACTCGATCCAAAGCTCATACAGATACGGATCCTCCGCGCTCCAGAGCCGCGGCGCCTCCACACTCCGGGAAAACGAGACCTCGCCCTCCGCATCGGAGATCGTCCCGGCAAACACAGTCTGATCCCCGTCCCGAAGAGACAGCTTCGCCGACCCCCTTCCGCACAGCTTCAACGCCAGTGAGAGCTCCGCGGACGCCAGATCCTCCGCGACCACGGGCTCTGCCTTCAGGTCATAGACGTGCACCTCCGGCATCGTGTAGAGGTACACGCTGCGGAAGATCCCGGAAAACCGGAAGAAATCCTGATCCTCGCACCAGCTCCCCGCGGTCCACTTGAACACCTGCACGGCGATCTTGTTCTCGCCCTCCTGCCAGTACGGCGTCAGGTCAAACTCCGACGGGGTGAACGTGTCCCCGCTGTACCCGACGTAGCTGCCGTTGACCCACAGCGCGAGCGCGCTCTCCGCGCCCTGAAACGAAATATAGACCCCCTTTTTGACAAAGCCCTCCGGCAACGTCACATACTTCACATAGCTTGCCACAGGATTAAATTCCTGCGGGACCTCGCCGCACCAGATCTCCTCCCTGCCGTCCCACGGGTACTGCGTGTTCACATACTGCGGGATATCGCAGCCTTCCGTCTGAATATGCGCCGGTACGCGGATATCGTCCCAGCTCTTACAGCAGAAATCGGCGCGCTCAAAGCCCGGGATCACTGCCGCCGGATTCTTCGCATAATGAAACTTCCACAGCCCGTCCAGCGGATAGCGCAGCCCCGACACTCCTGCCGCGAGCTCGCCGGCATTCCGGTAAGCGACATGATCCGAGTGCGCCTCCATCCGGTTCTCCTGAAAAAAGAGCGGATCGCCGATCCTTGCAATATCAAATTCCTTCATAAAGTCCTCCTTCATGGAAAAGACCGGCGGTGACTTCCTCACCACCGGTCCTTCTGTGCGTTATCTGATCCTCAGGGACTACTTGACCGCGCCGGTGATACCCTCTGCAAACTGCTTCTGCAGCACGAAGAAGATGATCATCGTCGGGATCGAGCAGAACAACACGCCCAGCATCAATACCCCGTAGTCCACGGTATAGCCTGCCGCCAGGTTCGCGATCAACATCGGCATCGTCTGCGCCGCATTGTCCGTCAAAACGACCTTCGGCCACAGATAGGCGTTCCAGGCGTTCATGAACGTGATGACCGCCGCAGCCGCGTAGGTCGAGCGCATGATCGGCATATACATCTGGAAGAAAATGCGGAGCTCACTCAGACCGTCGATGCGCGCCGCCTCCATGACGTCCACAGGAAAGCTCCTGGAGTTCTGGCGGAACATCATGATCAGGAACGGCGTCGAGATCGCCGGAAGCATAAAGCCCCACACGGTATTGAGCATGTGCATACCGGAGATCATCTTGTACAGCGGGATCATCGTCGCCACCTGCGGCACCATCATGGCGAGAAGCAGAATGGAAAACACGAGATCCTTCTGCTTGTCGTGGTATAGCTCAAAGCCATAGCCCGCGAGAGAGCAGATCAGCAGTGCCACGATCGTCTGCACGAACGCAAACAGGAAGGAATGCCCCATCGCGCTCCACAGATCCTGTCTGTCGAGCAGGTTCCTGAAATTCTCCGCGAGGTAAGTCCCGAACCAGATCCTGCCGCGCGCCACATCGACCGACTGGTTCGTCGCCGCCGTGATCATCCAGAACAGCGGAAACACGGAGATGAAGGACACAACGATCAAAAATATGTAGGACGGGATCAGCTTGCGCTGGATATGTGAGGTCTTTCTCTTCTTAGTCACGCTTATCACCTACTTTCATGCTGATCGCGGAAAGGATCGCGACCAGAATAAAGATGAAGAACGACATCGCCGACGCATATCCGAAATTCGCAACGCCCTGTCCGAAGGAGTTGTTGTAGATATAGTGCGACATCGTGATGGTCGAATTCGCCGGACCGCCGCTCGTCAGGTTCATGGACTCGTCGAACAGCTGCAGCGTACCGTTGATCGACATGATCGCGGTCATGACGATGGTCGGCATCAAAAGCGGGACTGTGATCCGCCAGAAGGTCTGCCAGCCGTTCGCGCCGTCGATCTTTGCCGCCTCGTACACAGAGTACTCGATGTTCTGCAAACCGGCAAGGAAGAATACCATGTTGTACCCTGTCCAGCGCCAGAGCAGGGCGATGATGATGATCGCCTTCGCGCTGCCCGCCGTGCCGAGGAAGTTATAGTTTTCCTCCAGGATCCCAAGATTCACTAAGATGGAATTAATGAGTCCCTGTGTTGCGAACAGCGACTTGAAGATCAGCGAATAGGAAACCAGGGATGTCGCACAGGGCAGGAACACGCAGGTGCGGAAAAATCCCCTGAATTTCAGATCCTTATTGTTCAGTATCTGCGCCAGGAGCATGGCGAGGATCAGCATGATCGGCACCTGCACCAGCAGATACAAAAACGTATTTCCAACAGAACGCATGAATAATTTGTCCTGGAACATTCGCGTATAATTGTAAACGATCGGCTCCGCCCACTGCATATTGGCGCTCGAGCCTGTCTTCAGTGAAGTGATGACTGCCTGGATGATCGGATAAAAGCTCATGACCACGATCAGAGCGGTCGCCGGTGCCAGGTACACCCAGCCCGCAATGTGCTGCTTCGAGGTCACGCTCATGCCTTTTTTCTTCAACTCCCAAACCCCCTTTTTATGACAAACGGGGGACTCAAAGCGACTCCCCCGTTTGTACTGTGTCCCCTATAGATGACCGATCAGTTGCCCATCTCGAAATTCAGCTGATCCTCTGCCGCCTGCAGCTCTGTCATTGTGTCTGCGCCGTTGATGATGTTGATGATCGCTGCCGCGATATACTGACGGCAGGTGTAGTGATAATCACTCTGCTCTACGACCGGCACGTTCGCACCCATCTCTACGATCTTTGCATAGATCGGGGTGTTGTTGAAGTACTCCACGCCCTGCTGATAGACGTCGGACTCGCCCGCGGAGATACAGGTCGTGATAACGCCGCCGTTCGTCAGCGCCCCGTCATAGGTCACTGTGCTCCCGCCGAAGGTGTAGGCAAGGAAATCCTTTGCAAGCTGCGCGTTCTGGCAGTTGGAGCTGATGTACAGGGAGGAGCCGCCGTTGGATGCGTAGCCCTCCTTGCCGCCGCCTTCCAGTGTCGGCATCGAGGTGATCTCCCACTTTCCGCTGTTCTCCGCCACCTGCTCGATGGTCGGGATGATCCAGTTGCCGTTCATAACGCCTGCGACCATGTCGCCGACGATCGTCTGATCCGTGTAATCGCTCCACTCGTTCGCCAGATACAGCACGTTATTCTGCGCCATCTCGACGATCTTGTTGACGATCTCGACCAGCGTCTCGTTCTCTACGATGTAGGGCTTGCCGTCCTTGAACTGGGAGCCGCCCTCCGCCTGCAGCATCATGTACACGAGGTCATTGCCGTCGCCGTCCATCGAGAGCAGGTACTTGCCGGTCTTGTCATAGACATCCTTGCCGATCGCGATGAACTCATCCCAGGAAATACCGGTCAGATCGTCGATCGTGTAGTTGCACTGCTCCAGAAGATCCACGCGGTATGCAAAGATGACCGTGCCGTTGTCCACCGGAAAGCCGTAGTGCGTTCCGTTGATCGTGGAGTAGGAGAGCTTCTCCTGGCTGAAATCGTCCCAGTTGACGTCCGCATCCGCCACATCGATAAATGCGTCCGGATAATCCGCCACATATCTCTGGATCCAGTGATCCTGGAACAGGAAGATATCCGGCAGCGTGCTGTAATCGCCGGAAGATCCTGCCAGCGTGATCGCATTCTCGATGTCCTCGGACTGGGACTGCTCCACGATGTTCAGCTCGAACTCCGGATCGACGTTCGCCTTGTAGTCGTCTGCCGCCGCCTGCAGCGCCGGAATGTTAAAGCCCGCGTCCCATGCCCATGCGGTCAGGGTGTGTCCGCCCTCCGCACCTGCGTCCGCGCTGCCCGCATCCGAGGAGCCTGCGTCCGCCGCGCCCGCATCCGCACTGCCTGCGTCCGCGCTGCCTGCGTCTGAGGAGCCTGCATCGCTGCCGCCTCCGCATCCGGCTGCCATCGTCGCGATCATCGCCGTCGTCAGCATCAGTGATAATACCTTTTTCTTCATGCTTCTTCCTCCCAAAATATTCATTTTGACCAATCCGAACCGCACGCGCCGGAAACTTTTTCATCAGTTTGCCAGATTTTCGTGTTTTTTTCGTTTAGTCTTATATGCATTTTAACAAATATATGCCGCATTTTGTGAGCATATTCAGAGGAAATACGCGCATTTTCGACCATCACTGAGCATTACCAACCCTTCAGCGCAGAAATCCGGTAATTTAAGAGCTTATTTTCGTAATTTCCCGCGCTGATCTTCCACTGATAAGGCGAGGTTCCCAGAAATTTCTTAAAGTTCCGGTTAAAGGTAGACGTCGTGGAAAAGCCGACCTTCTGCGCCACCATGTCCATCGAGTCGCCGCTCCTTTTCATCAGGTCGCACGCCTTCTGGACGCGCATAAAATTGATATAATCTACCGGCGACATGTTCATACAGGCTTCAAAGACGCGCCGGAAATGCGTCTCGCTCATGTGGCACGCTTTTGCCAGCTCCTCCACGCGGATCATGTGCATGTATTCCGCCTCCACATATTCCAGCGCCGCGCCGATCTTTGCCACGCCCACAGCCCTGTGCACGCCGCTCTCCGGCGCGGCCATAACGCCCTCCTGCCCGTTCACCCGCAGAAGCTCCGTCAGAAACGCGAGCAGCAGCCCCTTCACGCTGTCGTTGTAATTCGTCCGCTTTTCGCGCATCTCCTCCATGATCATGCGCGCGAGCGTTGCAAGGCTGCGGTTCTCCCACTCGTGCAGAAACAGCGCCGTGCGGTTCAGCTTCTCCAGCAGGCTGTGCCGGTACAGATCGCTTCCCTGGTACAGCTCGGGCATAAGCGCCGGAAGATCGAGATAGAGATACTCCCAAAAGCTGGGACCCTCCCCGGGGGCGCTTCTGGTCGTGTGCGGGTAATTGGCAGGGATCACGCTGAGCATGGCGGGCTGATAGGGCATCGCCTGCTCGTCCAGCACCAGCTCGCCGGTCCCGCTCCTGCAGCAGCCGATCTCCATCAGATTGTGAAAGTGGAGTCCCGTCTCCCCCACTCCGTAGTTGCGCACCCAGCTCTCCCCGAGCAGCGCCAGCACATACTCGTTCTGCGGTATCTCATAGAACCGCAGCTCCATCGTTCCCGCTTTCTTTTTCTTCATCCGAATCCCCCAAAAAATCCCCAAAAAGGGGGCTGTCGCCGCAAAGCGTCTCCGACAGTCCCCTTCTCTCAGGCTCTAATCAAAATCAAATTTGGTAAACCGATCCATCATCGCGCGATAGCGAAAGCGGATCATCTCATTCTTCTCCAGCACATCCTCCTCCGTGCCAACGTACTGGCAGCGAAGGCAGTAGTACTCTTTTTTGTCCTTATCATAGAACATATCAATGTCGAGATCGCGCATAAAGCACGAGGGACACCGGTAATTTAGTTTGCCCTTTCCAGATTGAGCCATGTCGCAAACACCTCCTTATCTGCCATTGTCTTCTTATATCCCAGCGTGAACATCGGCGAGAATGCATATCCCTCGCGGATATAGCCCTCCGCCCTGTCATCGTCTGCAGTCAGCGACACCCTTGTCTCGATCGCCGGGATCACGGCGGAGACTTCTCTTGCCCCTGCGACAGACGCCTCCCGGCACTTGTACTCGTAAGCGATCGTCTCTGCCACACCGTCCCCTTCCGCCTTCAGCGTGATGCCGGTCATATCCTCCGGGTACTCCGTTGTGCCATAGCACGCGACCATGTACTCGTTGATCTCCACCTGTGCGGACGGGTCGCTCATCTCAAGGATCGTGCGCTCGATGCGGATATTGCCGCTGCCCTCCTCAAAATATTCCTTCGTCTGGAGCTTCACCGTCAGTCCGTCAAATTCGATATCGACCGGGTCAAGCGTCAGCACGCGCGTCACTCTGCCTGCCGCATCCTTCTCCTCCGAGAAGTGCGCCTTCGTGCGGCAGAGGCAGAGATCGACCTCCTCGCCGTTGTAGCAGACCTTTGCGCTGCGCACCGTCCCCTCGCCCGCGTAGTGCGTGAAATAGCCCGCGCGGTACTTCTCCTGGATCAGGAACGGATAGGAAGCATCCTGTACATGCTTTGTGCCGATACCGACCTCCCACCGCAGCTTCGCCGCATACGGACGCAGATCGACGATCGCGCCGCCCTGGTCCATATTGACGCAGGCTCTCATGTACGGGTCGCAGTACCAGAACACCTGCTTGTCGGAGCCGTAGAGGATATCTCTCCAAAGCGCACACTCCGGTTCTGTGTAGTGCTTTTTCTCGCGGTAGTAATCCGCAAACTCGGACATCGTGAGGTCTAAGAGCTTGCCCTCCTTCTTGAGCTTGCCGTAATACGCGCATCCGTCCTCATAGGACTTGAGCAGCAGCTCGTACGGCGCCTCCCAGCGTCCCATCTTGTTCATCCAGCCGGGTCCGACGAACATCATGTTGTATGCATAGCCGTTGTTGTATTTTGCCAGATCACGGTACTGGTCGATCAGATTGTAGAGGTACGGGTACTCCCAGGTCTTGGAATCGTAGATCATGCCGCGGAGCACGTTCTGCGGATGCGTTCCGAAATTGGAGCCGTTGCCGTCATAGCACGCGATCAGGTCGCGGGACAGATGCGGGATCGCGACGATACCGCTGTCCTCCGCCTCATTCGCCGCCGGTGCGTGCGTATTCTGCTTGGACGGGATCCACGGAGCCCAGGGACCGCCGTCAAACAGCGTATACCAGGAGTTATTGCAGGTGTGGTACGCCTTCGGTCCCTCCTCCCAGCAGGTCGCGACCGCACACTTCACCATCGGGTATTTCTCCTTGATGTAATTCGTCAGGTCCGCATCCATGTAGTAGGAGCCTGTAGACTCCGGATAGAAGCCGAAGCGCTCATGGAACTTCTCGAACACGTCGTTGACGATCTCCTTTTTGTCCTCCATCGAGAACATCCAGATACAGAAATCCTTGGTATTGTACTTCTCGCGGAACTCCTTGCAGGGAAGTCCCAGCAGGGAGAGCGCGATCTCGTCCCCGTATTTCTCGTGATGCTCCTTCGCCAGCGCAACCGCCTCGTCGTTGAACAGACTCGCGTAGGTCATCTGGATCGTGACCTTCAGTCCGTTCTTGTGCGCCGCTTCCTGCTGCGTCTTAAAAATGTCCAGGGACTCCGTTAAAAGCGCCTTTCTTCCGATGTCCTCCGTTTTTCCGTGACCTGTGACCTTCTCCGCATACTCGGGAACCATCTCCGGTCTGTGAATCAGGTTCAAAACCAATTGATCCATAGCTTCCTCCTCATAGATATGATAATTTTCCGTTTAACCCTTTACCGCTCCGCCCGTGATACCCTCGACGTAGAACTTCTGCATGATGACGAACAGCACAGAGATCGGGATCGCCACGATCACGCCGCCCGCGCAGAACACGGAGAAATAACTTCCGATCAGGTTCCTCTGCAGCAGATTGAACAGCCCGATCGCGACCGTCCAGTCCGCGGGGCTCTTGGACTTGATCATCAGCCGCGCCATCACAAAGTCCATCCACGGATTCAGAAACGAGTTGATGACCGTGTACACGATGATCGGCTTGGAGAGCGGAATGATGATCCTCGTAAAGATCGTGAACTCCGAAGCGCCCTCCAGCTTCGCGGACTCGCGCAGCGAAACGGAGATCGTATCGAAGAATCCCTTACAGATCAGATACCCGAGCCCCGATCCCGCCGAGTAGACGATGATCAGTCCGGCGATGCTGTCCGAAAGCCCGAACAGCTTGAGCACGAAATAGATCGCGATCATGGAGAGCACGCCCGGGAACATCCCGAGGATGATCGAAAAGCTCATCAGCGCTTTCCGTGAACGGAACCGCATGCAGCTGAACGCGTAGGACACCATCAGGACAAACATCGTCGATATGATACAGCACGCGATGCCGATGATCATGGAATTTTTAAACCACGCCGGGAAATTCGCCGCCGTGTCCGGTCGGAAGAACAGCTGCGCATAGTTGTCAAGCGACCAGTGCTCCGGGAAGAAATGTGTTGTGTCGATGCTCTTGTTCGCACTCAGCGAAGTCACCACCAGCCAGATGATCGGAATCAGCCAGATAAATGCGAGGAGTGCCAGAACAACGTGTCTTATGATCAATTTCACAGTTTTTTTCATTATTGAAATTCCTCCTCCTTATTGCCGCTGATCATCCGCGTGTAGCTGAGCAGCGTGATCACAGCGCAGATGATGAAGGTCACGATACCGATCACGGAAGCCATCTTGAAGTTCGAGTAGTCGTTCGTCAGTGTAAACAGCCAGGTGATCAGCAGGTCGACCTCCTTCGCATTGGAATTGGCGTATGCCATATTCGTCGTCACATAGGAATTCGTCAGCAGGTAGATGACATTGAAGTTGTTGATATTTGCGATCACGGAGGTGATCAGACTCGGTCCTGTGATGAACAGCATATACGGCATCGTGATCTTCCAGAAGATCTGAAACTCGCTCGCGCCGTCGATGCGCGCGCTCTCGAGCTGGTCGTTCGGAATGTTCATCAGAATGCCGGTCGCGATCAGCATCTGGTAAGGCACACCGACCCAGATATTGATGAGGATGATCATCACATGCGCCCAGCCCGGCTTGGAGAGAAACGGGATATAGGAAAGTCCCTTGCTCACCAGTCCGATGTCCTGCAGAAACCCGGTCAGTCCGATCTTGCTGCACAGACCGTTCACGATGCCGTAGTCTCCGAACATCTTGCTGATCAAAAGCAGCGTGACGAACTGCGGGATCGCGATCGTGATAATGAACAGCGTCCTCCAGACCTTCTTGCCGATGGTCTTCTCGTTGTTGATGAATTTTGCAAGCAGAATACCGCCAATGTATGTCGTAAACGTGGCAAGCACAGCCCAGATCAGAGTCCACACGAGGACGCGGGCAAATACATAGCCAAAGGTTATCGTCGTAGTCGATGTAAACAGCGCCTTAAAGTTCGCCAGTCCGACCCAGGTAAACAGATAGGTCGGCGGCTGATGGTTCATGTCGTAATTGGTGAACGCGATACAGATCATGAACAGGATCGGGATGATGTTGATGATCAGCACGCCGAGGCTCGGCAGCGTCAGCAGCGTTACATGGAACCTGTCGTTGATCAGTGTGCGCAGATCCTCGCGCAGCGAATTGATGTGCTCCCCGTTCTCCTTCATCGTCTGAATGCGGTACACAGTCTTCATGTTGCTGATCCACAGCAGAAGAAATGCGAAGATGACCAGAATGCCGATCACGCCGCCCAGCAGGATCAACAGCGAGTTGTCATAGTCATTGACCGTTTTGGTCATCGTCAGCGGGTCAAAGACCTCCTCCCGCTGCACGGTGCCCAGCGTGCCGAGCTTTGCCATATAGGGCCAGGAAAACAGTGCCGTGAACGCAAAAAATCCGCACTCCACAAGCGTCATCAGAATGCCCTTCACGAGCTGTCCCCTTCCGGCATACCCCGCTCCCATGATCACCAGCGACAGCCTGGTCCAGATGTCTCCCCTTGCAACGCTGGTTCCAAATTCCGCAAAATATTTTTTCAAACCGTTCAAGAATTTTTTCATTGCAAAACCCCTTTACGAAGAGTATTTGTTATGCCCCTGGTTTAAAACAGCCCACATGCCCGGGGGCATGTGAGCCGTCTCCCTGCTTCTCAAGCTGTCTTACTGTGCATTCGCCGGCTGTGTGATACCCGCTACCGCCTCATCGAGCGCCGCCTGGAAATCTGTCACAGAACCCTCTACAAACTGTGCGCCGAGAGAGTTTGCCGGATCCCAGAAGTTCGGTCCGACAACCTGACGATCCGCAAATGCAGACTGTGCGGAAAGCGCCGCGATCGCCGGTGAAGAGACTGTGGATGCCACTGCCGTGTTCGTCGGGCTCTCGCCGGTCGCATTCGCGATCGCCGCCTGTCCGTCCTCGCTGGAGATATACTCCGCAAGGAGCATTGCCCATCCGACATTCTTGGAGTAAGCGTTCACGCCCACGAACTTGTAGCCTGCGAAGGAGCCCATCTGGACGTCCTGTCCGCCGGCGTTGAAGGTCGGAAGCTTCACAGCGCCGTAATCCTCGCCGTAAGCTGCAATGATATCATCGACCGCCCACACGCCGTTGACATATGCCTTCAGATCCTGTGCGTACATCGCGCGGGAATCCTGATCGTTCACTGCGATAAACGCCGGATCCGTAGCGATCGTCTGGATCGCCTCCGCGACCTCTGCGCCCGTCGGGGATGTCGAGGTGGAGTTCCAGTCACAGGTGTTGGACTGATCCTCGTTCATGGTGAGCTCCATGCCTGCGCCCGCGAAGAAGGAGTACAGATACCATGCGTCCGCCACGTTCATGCCGACCTTCACGCCCGCCTCGTTTGCCTTTGCCAGAAGCGCCTCCCAGGATGCGACATCCGCATCGTCAAATACGCTCTTGTCATAATACAGGAAATATCCGTTCGACGCCGTCAGCGGATAAGCGTACATCTTGCCGCCGACCGTCACAGCCTCAACCGTGCTCTCCGCGTCCGCCTGCGCAATGTCATAGGTGTAGGTGGTCGCGACCTCGTTCAGCGCTCCCGCGTTCACCAGCTCGGAGATCTGGTCGTCCGCAAATACATAGACATCCGCAGCCGCCTCGACATCCTCGAGCACGCGATCCTTCGCGTCCGCCTCGGAAACGGAACCGATCTGAATATCAAACGTCACCTCCGGATAGGTGGACTTAAAGCCATCGACCAGCTCTGCCATAACCGTCTGATAAGCCTCCTGCTCGGAGCACCACAGCTGCAGCGTCACCGTATCCGTGGTGTTCGCGATCAGTGTGTCGATCGGATTTGCAGCAGCGTCGCCTGCATCCGCCGCGCCTGCATCTCCTGCGTCCGCGGTGCCTGCGTCTGCAGCGCCTGCCGCGCCTGCATCTGCCGCGCCTGCGTCGCTGCCGCCGTCCGTCGTACCGGCATCACTGCCGCAGCCTGCGAACAGGCTTGCCGCCATGCTCATGCAGAGCACTGCGCTCAATACCTTTTTCTTCATGTCTTTTTTCCTCCCTTTCTTTCTTGAGGAGCATTCGGATGCGCACTTTGTTGCGCAATCGGTTGTCCTCTTTGATAAGTATATCCTGATTTTTCCTTTGTGTCAACGATTATCCGTGCCGATCCGGAAAATTTTGCATAGGCGGGATCACCTATTTTGTCGAATCCTTCAGCACGATTTCGTAGGACAGCAGCGTCCGGTCTTCCACAGGCTTCCCCTCGATCAGATCGAGCAGCTCCCTGCACGCCGTGCGCCCGAGCTCCCTGGAATCAAAGGAAAGCGAGGTGATCGACGGCACATTGTCCTGCAGGATCATGCTGTCATAGAAGGATGCCACGCGCACATCCTCCGGCACGCGCACCCGGCGCTCTCTGAGCGCCCGCAGCACCCGGCTCGTGACCGCATCGTCCATACAGAGGATGCAGTCCACCCGCTGCCCGAGGATCTCCTGCACCACCCGTCCGACCATCATGCGGTTGTCGGGATTCAGGTACAAAAGCTCCTCATCGACCGTTCTGCCCGCCTGCTCATAGGCATCCCGAAAACCGTCCAGCCTGCTCTGGGTGACGACATACCCCTCATCCTCCCCCACGAGCGCAATGCGGGTAAGTCCCCGCATCAGAAGCAGCGATGTCAGTTCCCGACAGGCGCTCCTGTGGTTGTGGTCCACCTGGACGACCCCCTCATAATTGGTGCTTCCGGTCGTCACAAAGGGAATGTCCCGCTGCTGTAAAAATTCCAGCTGCGCATCCTCAAGCAGCGTGCGCATCACGATCACGCCGTCCACCTTGTGGTTCGCCACGATACGCTCCAGAGACGAGATATCGTTCCTTCGCCCCATGGTCATCAGGATATCGTACCCGGCGGTCTCCGCCATCTCCTGGATGCCGAACAGGCACTCCTGGAAATAGTTCCAGTCGACGACCTCGTAATTTCCGGGCATCGTCACGCACAGATTGTAGGTCTTGGACTGCGCAAGCCCCTTTGCGATCGCGTTCGGCTTGTAATCATGCTCTTGAATGTACGTCAGCACCCGCTCCCTCGTGCCGCGTCCAATGCGCCCCTTCCCGGAGATCGCCCGGGAGACCGTCGTCTTGGAAACGCCCAGCGCCTCCGCCACATCCGCGATCGTAATGTTCTTCTTTTCGTCTTTTTCCATACCGTAAGCACCGTATCCTTCTGTAATCTGCGCCGGCTGCGCACCTGATTTCATTATCAGGCATCCCGTAAAAAAAATCAATCCCCGGCGCAGATCTCATTTACAGTATTTTCAGCTCATGGTATAATCATGCAGTCAGATCCGGCAATTTGTAACACAGAATTACAAGGAGGAACTCTATGCGCACAGACACCTTACGCTTCGGCGCTGCCTACTATTCCGAATACCTGCCCTACGACCGTGTGGAAAAGGATATGGAGATGATGGAGCGCGCCGGAATGAACACCATCCGTATCGCAGAATCCACCTGGAGCACCCTGGAGCCGCAGGACGGCGTATTTGATTTTACGCATATCGACCGGATGCTCTCCGCCGCCGCACGCCATCGCATCTCGGTCATCGTCGGCACGCCGACCTACGCCGTTCCGACCTGGCTCGTGAAGAAATATCCGGATATCCTGGCGGTCACGCAGCACGGACGGGAGCGCTACGGTCATCGGCAGAACATGGACATCACGCACCCGGATTACCTCCGGCACGCCGAGCGCGTCATCCGCGCGCTGATGGAGCACATCAGGGACGTTTCCCACATCATCGGCTTCCAGCTCGACAATGAGACGAAAAGCTACGGCACGGCGGGTCCGCGCGTGCAGCGCCGCTTTGTCGAATACCTGAAGGAACGCTTCCCGGACCCAAACGATCTGAATCGCGCGTTCGGACTGGACTACTGGAGCAACCGCGTCAACGCCTGGGAGGATTTCCCCGATGTCCGCGGCACGATCAACCAGAGCCTTGCGGCGGAATTTCAAAAATTTCAGCGCTCCCTCGTCACGGAATTTCTGAGCTGGCAGGCGGCGATCGTGCGGGAATATGCGCGGGAGGACCAATTTATCACGCAGAACTTTGACTTTGACTGGGTCGGACACTCCTATGGCTATCAGCCGGAGGTCGATCAGTATGAAGCGGCAAAATGTATGACGGTCGCAGGCGCGGACATCTACCACCCCTCTCAGGGGAATCTCACCGGCGCGGAGATCAACGTCTGCGGAGCGATCGCGCGCAGTCTGAAAAAGGGCAGCTATCTGATCCTGGAGACCGAGGCGCAGGGCAACATCGAATGGCTCCCCTACCCGGGGCAGCTCCGCCTGCAGGCATACAGCCATCTGGCAAACGGCGCCAACAGCGTCATGTACTGGCACTGGCATTCCATCCACAACGCCATCGAGAGCTACTGGAAGGGCGTGCTCTCGCATGATTTTTCGGAAAATGAGACCTACCGGGAGGCATGCCGCATCGGCGGCGAGTGGCAGCGCATCGGAAAGCATCTTGTCAACCTGCAGAAAAAGAATGCCGTCGGCGTGCTGCTCGACAACAACTCTCTGAGCGGTCTTAGCCAGTTCCCGCTGGAGACGACGGGCGCTCACAGCTACAACGCCGTCCTGCGCTGGATCTGCGATACGCTCTATCGGATGAATGTGGAATTTGATATGGTCTCCTCCGCAGAGAGGGATTTTTCCGCGTACAGCTTCCTGATCGTACCGGCGCTCTACAGCGCCCCGGAGGAGCTTCTGACGTCGCTCGCGCGCTACACAAAGGCAGGCGGTCATCTCATCGTCACCTTCCGCAGCGGATTTGCGAACGAGGATCTGAAGATCTACGCGGATGCCCAGCCGCATATTCTGCGCGAATGCCTCGGCATCCACTACGACCAGTACACCTATCCGCATGGCGTGACGGTAAAGCTGACGGACGACGGCGGTTCCGGGCACCCGGCGGAAAGCCCTGCGCACGACTGGATGGAGCTTGTCTCCTGTGATACCGCAAAGGCGCTTGCCGTCTACGGACACCCCGCCTGGGAGCGCTGCGCAGCCGTGACGGAAAATTCCTACGGGAAGGGTGCTGCGCTCTATCTCGGCGCTTTTTTCGGCGAGGAGCTGCTCGCACAGATCCTTCGCCGTTTCTTTCTTTCGCATGGTCTGCATGTCCCCGACACACAGTTTCCCGTTGTCATAAAACGCGGCACAAACGATTTCGGGAAGGAGCTCCGGTATTATCTCAACTTCTCCGACAGCGAACAGCTCGTCCCGCACAACGGCGACGACGGCGCGGAGCTGCTGGACGGAAAACCGGTCAAACGCGGCGATCTGTTCACGCTTGCGGCATGGGATCTAAAGATCGTGGAGAGCTGAAGCACGATCACCACTGCGGCGCTTCCGGCTGCCATGCCTGTCCTGCCTTCAGCTGTGCAAGCGCCGCCTCATCCGCTACAAGCACATCATAGTTGGTGACATATCCCTTTGCCGTATCCGGCAGCGCATTGTAGAGATTGCGCGCCGTGGTGATGACCGGCTCGCTCTCGAGCGTAACATAACCGATGCTGTTGATCAGGTCGACGATATACGCCGCATCCTGCTGCTGAACCGCGGGGCTTTCCGTTCCCGGCAGCGTATAGACCATCACAGCATATCCCTTATCTATGTACTGGTAGATCGTCTTTGCCGCGCTGAGCGGGAGATTGATGCACCCGTGGGAACCGTTCGTCTTGTAGATACCGCCGCCAAAGCTTCCCCGCCATGTGGCGTCGTGCATACCGACATCCCCGTTAAACGGCATCCAATAATTCACAGGAGTCGCATAATCCTCCCCGCGGAGCACAGCATTGGTTGTCTTATAGGTCACACCAAACGCCCCGGTCGGAGTTCCATGCCCGTTCGCCAGATTGCCCGACACAAAATCCGTATCGAGGATCTTCTTTCCGTCCTTGTACAAAAACAGGTGCTGCGCGGTCAGGTTGATCTCCACATAGGAATCCCCGTAATCGTGCTCCCCGTGGCTGTTCGCCGTCTGCATGTACACAGGCTCACGCACGATCTGCTCTCCGGTCGGAAGCTCGTCGAGCAGCTGCTCTACCTCCGCGCTGTTGTCGATACGCCAGCCGTAAAAGCCATTTGAGATCGTGACCGTTTGACCGTAGGAGGTCTCAAACTCCTTGGGCTGATACGCCGTGTTATAGGTCCTGGCAAGCCCCTTGACAAACTCCAGGACCGCCTCCTCATCGACGAGCACCTCCCCGTCCTGACCCGTCAGCCAGGTGCTGATCATCCCGCCGTCCAACACCTCCGTCTCATCGTCAAATTCATAGGTAACCGTCGTGCTGACATAACGGTTGAGCTGATCGATCATCGCCAGCAGCGTCTCATCGTCATCCCCGACGCTAGGCTGCACATAGCAGCCCGACTCCGCAAGATCCAGATCCTCCGTCAGGGAATCCAGTGCCTCCTCCAGAGCGCTCATCAACGCATTCTCATCGATCTTCGTCCCGTAATCCGCACAGACCAGCGAATATCCCTCGCCTGACACATACGGGGAGACTGTGGCATCCACAGGTTCACGCTGATTCGCAGGCTGCATACAGGAAAGATCTCCGATCGTCTCCTCCAATGCCTCCTCGTCATAGGCAACCGTCTTTGCCAGCGTCAGCTCCTGGCTTTGGTACAGGCTTTTTGGCCAGGCAAATCCGTTCTGCCCCGCCAGGAGCTGATCGATCTCGCCGTTAAATATCGGTTCCATCTGAATGCTGTCCGCCGTGATCGTCTCCGTCGCATTCTCCCGCTCTATCAGGGTAAGAGCGTAGCTCTCGATCTCCTCCCTCACGCGGTCCTCAACCGTTCCGACCGCACATCCGCCTGCCTCAATGCCGTCTATGGTCGTTTGGAAGAAAAAATGGCTTTGGAAAAAAATCGCAAACCCGATATAGACGACCAACAGGATCGCCAGGACGATACCCAAGCCAATTCCAATCTTCTTTTTCATCCCTGTCACTTCCTCCTGCTGTACAATCTCCCTGTCCTGATACCTAGAAACAGTTATGTTTCTATTATAATGAACAGGAACGGATTGTCAACCGGAAGAAAGCGGATTCTGCGAACCGCTTACCTGACCCGGTTCGGCGCCAGGAACCGCTCATAGAAATGATATAGCGCATCCTCCTCTCCGCTGTTCCCGATCCCATGCTCGTCGACGTACTCCTGCATGGCAAGGATCTGCTCATGCGTGAAATAATAGGTCTCGA
>CANRBT010000004.1 GCA_947628935.1 uncultured Roseburia sp.
CTGTTTTCTTCTTCTGTTCGGATGAATCCATACTCCATCCCTCCTGTAACATGCTGACGGAGCATCTCTACGAACTTTGAAAAAGTTCGTTATCTGCAACTCTTATTCTACCACCGCTGCGGTCATAATGCAACAAGCGCATCAAACTACTCTTGAAGTCTCTTCCCCCTTAATCTCTCCCACCAGCTTATGCGCCGTTGTACATGAACACATCTCCGATGGCTTTGTTTTCCCTTCTCTTTTACACTGCTCCAGCTTATGCTGTGCTATCTGAATCGCCTTTTCCTCGTCACAACCTTGCAAAGTTTTCCATACATCAGCTCATCAGACTTGGGATTGCTGGTCATCTCGTTACATCCCTTCACTTGATACTATAGGAAGAGGATGATAATTGACAGCAGTGGCTTGCAGAAAGCCGTCAGACGCAGAAAGGTCTTTTCCTGCACACCAGCACCGCCGCCAATGTTCCGATACACGCCCCCGCCAGCACATCCGTCGGAAAATGCACACCGACGTAAAGTCTCGAGAGCGCGATCAGCGCAGCGAGCACGAGCGCCGGGATCCCAATCCTTCTCGGGCACATCAAAAAGATCACGGCCGCCGCCGCAAAGGCGCAGCCGGAATGCCCTGACGGAAACGAAAAGTCGCTCTGTGCCTCAATGAGTCTGTGTAACCCTTCCACAGCCTCATAAGGTCTGGTGCGTGCCACCAGACGCTTCAGAAGCATGTTGTTCAGCAGAAAATTCAGCAGCATGGCGCATGCCATACAGATTCCCACCCGGCGCTGTCTGGGAAGCAGCAAAAACAGGACCGCCAGCGCGATCCAGAACCATCCCTTATCCCCCAGATGGGTGACGAATGTCACAATAGGCGTGAGTAGATCGCTCCTCAAATACTCCTGGATCCAGAGAAGGATCGGTCCCTCAAACCGCAGCAAAAGCTCTTCCATAATGATCTCTCCCTTGTAACCATTCCACTACAAACAATATGCTCTCAGACGAATAAAACCGTAATCAGATCGTTACGTTCAAATTTTCTTCACCCCATTGTTTCATGTGTTCTATTACCGGAATAAAACTTTGACCTAAATCAGTCAATGAATACTCCACATGGGGCGGAACTTCTTGAAAATCGTATCGGGAAATGAAACCGTCACTTTCAAGCTCTCTTAATTGTTTTGTTAGACTTGACTCTGTAATATCACCTATACACCGACGGAGTTCACCAAAGCGATGTACATTCTGAAAAGCTATATAATATAAAATTTCAATTTTCCATTTTCCACCTAATATTTTTTGCAGAGTTGAAACAGTACTGCAACGCTGAATTGATAATGCGCTTTTTTTCACAGTCAACATCTCCTTTCCGCCGTATTATAACATAGCAAACATCGAAAATCAATGTACCGTAAAAAAATATATACTTCAAAAAAGTACAGTACTTGTTTCATTATGGTACAAGAATATAATGGTACATACAGAACAGAAAGGAGATGCTGCTATGCACTACACTGGAACAATTTGGCGACCGCCCTACGAAGCAGCTTCACTGTTAATTGAGGTTACGGCTGGTTGCACACATCACAAATGTAAATTTTGTACTTTGTATAACGATCTGCCATTCCACTTTAGAATGTCGCCGCTGGAAGATATGGAAGCCGACTTGAAAGAAGCCGCTGGTATGTTCAAATTTTGGAACAGGAAAAAAGCTACCCGCACTTTTCTCACAGGAGCTAATCCGTTTGTTCTGAAACAGGATCGTCTTATGCAGATTTCAGATTTCATTCACAAGTATTTTCCGGCAAATTTGACGATTGGCTGTTTTTCACGAATCACAGACATTTCATTGAAAACAGATGAAGAATTAGCAGCATTGAGAAATGTCGGGTATGACGGCTTAACAATCGGTATTGAAACAGGCGATAATGAGGCCCTGCGTTTTATGAATAAGGGTTATTTATCCTCTGATATTGTGGAACAATGCCGCCGTTTAGATAACGCAGGGATCAGCTATTATTTCTTTTATCTTACGGGTATATCCGGTGCGGGACGCGGCGAAATGGGAGCAAAACTAACAGCAGAAGTTTGTAACCAAATACACCCCAGATTGGTAGGGGCAAATATGCTTACCATCTATCCCGATTCAGAGCTTTTTACAGAGATAAAACGCGGAGCATGGGTTGAGGAAAGCGAAATTGAGAAATACAAAGAAATCCGTGTTTTAGTTGATAGTTTGACAATCCCAACAACATTTGCAGCTCTTGGAGCTTCTAACGCTTTTAGGCTGTACGGAAAATTGCCACAGGATAAAGAAAAACTAATCCGTGATCTTGACAGGATCATTCAAACTACCAGTGAAGAAGAATTACGGGACTATCGAACTCATTTACCACATCTATAAGGGAGGTTTTATTATGCACTTTACAGGCAGAACATGGCGACCACCTTATGAAGCACATTCGGTAATCATACAGGCTACTTCCGGCTGCACTTACAGGAAATGTAGATTTTGCAGCTTGTATAAAAACGAATGTTTTAGAATGTCGCCCATGGAAGAATTTGAGGAAGATTTAGCCGAGATTAAAACATATCAGCCTTATGCAAGGAGAATATTTTGGACGGGTGCTAATCCCTTTGCAATGAATTATGAAAATCTCAAGCTGCGAGCATTAACCGTGCGTGATTATTTGATAAAATGTCAAACTATGGCTATGTTCGCAAGCATCAGAGATATAAAAAATAAAGAAGTATGGCAGCTAAGAAAACTGAAAGCTATGGGTATCAATGGACTAAGTATCGGCGTTGAAAGTGGCGATGATGAAACTCTTACACTTGCAAACAAGGGCTATACATCCGCTGACATTATCGAGCAGTGCCGAAAGTTAGACGAAGCAAATATGGAATACTATTTTGTATATATGACCGGACTTGCCGGAAAGGGGGCGGGTTATCGTAATGCAATCCATAGTGCGGAGTTATTCAGTCAATTAAATCCATACTTCATATCGGTGGATTCTTTGACATTATTTCCGGACACAGAATTGTATCAAATGTCACAGCGGGGGGAATTTGTTCCTGCCGATGAAAAAGAGCGTATTTGTGAGCTGCAGGTATTCATCAACCACCTGAACATACGGACACATTTATTTGCAAATACCGTTTCCAATTACGCGCCGGTAACGGCATATCTTCCGTATGACCGGGAAAAAGTAACAAATGAACTTCAATATGTCATAGAGCATACCGATGAACAAACCATGCGGGATTATCGCGCAAGCCTGAAATCGTTAGGAACTTCTTAACTTTTTCCGTCCTCGCGAGAACCGGGATTTCCTCTCACCCTCTCCCACGGTTTCATCACCTCCACGAAACCTCTCCCGTCAGCACCTTATGCAGAATATCCGCCAGCGGCTCCATCGAATTCATCGCCTCCTGCACAGTGTTTGTCTGGGCGCCGACCTCGATGAGCAGCGTCTTGGGACAGTAATGCATGTTGTAACGATACCCCTTCAGATAGATCCGCCTCGTCAGACCGGGGTAATATTCCGCCGCCGTCAGCTGCATCTGGAACGAAACGGCAAGATTGTCCGCTATGTATGGATTATAGAGATAATCGATATCCCCCGTGCTCGTCGTCCTGCTCAGTCCGTTAAAAAACATGATCTGCGCCATCGAAACCCCGCCTACCTCGGCCGCCAGCCTGGTTCCCTCCGGCACGCCGTCCCTGTGCAGATCGATCACCACCTCAATGCCGGGGTTATCCGCCAAAAGCTTTTCCAGCGCAGGCGCCGCGTTGGAATAGGCATGATCCCGGTCCCCCACGTCGTACTCCCCGCTGTGATGGATCACGGAAAACCCGTATTTCTCCGTCAAAATCTGCGCGAGACGATCCCCGACCCCCACAACGCTCGTCGACGGATCCCCGGGGATCGAGTCCGCGTACCCCTCCTGGGAGTGGGTGTGATAGATCAGGATCTGCGGCGTGGACGCGTCGTGCGACAGGCGCATGTCCCTCCCCAGCAGCGCCTCCGCGTTGAGCTGATCGCTCCCGATCGTCGTCGTGCTGTCCACCTGATAAAAATTCCGGAGCAGATAATCAAAATCCGCGAGCTTTTCCAGGGGGATCTGCGCCAGAGGCTGTCCCGGTCCGGCGGATGCCGACGCCCCCGCCGTCCCGTCCGCACCGTTTGGAACAGCCGCATCCTCCAGAAGATCCGGCGTGTCCGTCGTGATCACAAGCTCCCCCGTCTCCTCGTCCACATAGTTCTCGTCCGCCGCCTCCTTTGCCAGGATCATCTCGTAGGACAACGCGCTCTCCACCTCGGTCGGATATCGCTCCAACGCTCCGATTCCCTCGTCGATCAGAAAAAAATGGGACAACACGCGGTCCGCCACGGTCCGCTCCGCCTCCTCCCCGGCATAACAGATGCCCGGCATGTAGATCTGCAGGACCTCCTCATAGAGCGCTGCACGCAGCCCGCGTCCCAGTTCCCTCGCCTCGCTCTCCCTTCCGCGAAGGAAAAAGGCGAGTGCCGCTGCCGCCAGCAGGAGAAACAGCATACCTGTCCTTCTCTTTTTTCTCTGAAACCGATCTTGATACGCACGCATATAGTAATCTATGCGCGATCCGATGCTCTTATGATCTCCACGCGCAGGAAGCCCTCATGCACGCCTCGGAAAACGCGATGTTAAGCCCCTCGGAAATCGTGTAGCTCAAGCGCTTGACCGACTCGTCGATATCCTTCGGCGTGACGAACATCGTGTTAAGGTTTGGCGAAAGCAGCTCCCGGATCAGCTCGTATTTCTCCGCATCGTTCAGCTCCTCGAGGGAAGTCCCGACCTGGGCGAATGCCTCGCTCTGCGTGAGCGCCGTCACGAGATTGTACATCGTGTCATTCACGATCGTCGCCGCATCCACCACAGTCGGAATACCGATGGAGATCACGGGAACGCCCAGGCTCTTCTCGTTCAGCCCGTGTCTGTGATTTCCGACGCCGCTGCCGGGATTGATGCCTGTGTCCGTGACCTGGATCGTGCGGTTCAGCCGCTTCGTACTGCGCGCGGCAAGGGCATCGACCGCCACCACCAGATCCGGCTTGGTCTCCCGTATGATCCCCTTGAGGATCTCCACGCTCTCCATTCCGGTCTGCGCCATCACGCCCGGGACAATGCTGCTGACGCGGTTCACCTTTTCCTCCCCAAAGGCATACTTTCCGTACTCCTCGATCACATGGCGCGTAATGAACAGATTGTCGACGACCCGGGGACCCAGCGCATCCGGCGTCACGGCCCGGTTTCCCAATCCCGCCACGAGCACGGAGCACTCCTCCTTTTTGACCGGAGCCAGCTTCCGGATGACCCTTGCGAGCTGCTCGGACACCTCGCGGTGGTAATCCTCGTCCTCCTCGTCCATATTGCCCGCCTCGATCGTAATGTAGGTCCCTTTGGGCTTGCCCATCGTTTTTGCACCGTTTTCCGTCTCAATGACCACAGTACTGATCGTGAGGTTTCGGTCGACCTTTTCCTCCAGGAATCGAACGCCCTTCAGCTCAATGTGATCCTCCTGCATCTTTTCCTGCGTCTCCAATGCCAGGTCGGTACGAATCTGATACATAATTCCCTCCATGCACTTGTACGTTCTTATCCTTACTTTTCCCGCCGCAAAACGAATTTATCCGCATATTTTTAAGGATTTTACCGATTTTCTCTTGACAAGAAAAAAAGAATGACCTACAATACATTAGTATGTTTACATTGAACTGTCCGTGTCCGGCTTTGATGTAACGATCAGGAACGATACCACAGATATGGGAGGTGGAAGAATTGGCTAACATTAAATCTGCAAAGAAGCGTATTCTGGTGACAGAGGTCAGAACTGCCAGAAATAAGTCTATCAGGAGCGAGGTGAAGACTTCGATCAAGAAGGTCGAGGCTGCGGTCGCTGCGAAGGACAAGGAGGCTGCAAAGGCTGCTCTCTCTCATGCGATCTCCAAGATCGAGAGCGCCGCTTCCAAGGGCGTTTACCACAAGAACAACGCTGCCAGAAAGGTTTCCCGTTTGACCAAGCTTGTCAACGGGGTCGCTTAAACGAACATAGACGCAAAAAACACCGGTTCCGTCATACCGGTGTTTTTTTCATGCCAAAAGGATGCCTCTAACAGCTATAACGCAGCAAAAAGATCTCCACCGCCATACGATCCGCCATCCGTCCGGTCTTCACAGCCTCCTCCAGCTCTGCGCCCTCGCTCAGCGCTTCGCGGATCTTTTCCATCGAAAATCCCTTTGCCTGTCCCATATTGCGCTTTACGGCAAACTCCGGGATCCCCGCCTTCGCCGCCATCGTCTTCTGATCGATGCCCTTCCCCATCATGTCGCGGATCGAGAGAAGGATCCGAAATTGCCGTATGATGAGAGACAGGATGTCCAACGGCTCCTCCCTTACATTCAAAAGATCGTAATACAGATTCAACGCCTTTTTCTGCCTGTGCTCCGCGATCGCATTGACCATCTCAAAGATCCTGTTCGTCGTCTGCTCCGTCACGATCGCCTGCACATCCGCGGCTTCGATGACATCCTTGTCCATGGTATAGCTCAACAGCTTCTCGAGCTCTCTGTCGATGTTCCCCATATCGGTTCCCGTCTTGTCGAGGAACAGCGTCATCACAGAAGGGGTGATCTTTTTCCCCTCCTTCTTCAGGCGGGTCAGGATCCAGCGCGTTAAAAGCTCCTCCTTCTGTTTGGAAAACTCGACCACGCATCCCGCCTTCTGTACCGCCTTATACATTTTCGAGCGCTTGTCAACCTCATCCTCCACAAAAAGGAAATGCGTCGTCGGCGCACATTGCGGCAGATACTCGGCCAGCGGCTCGCATGCGCTCCTGAAGAAACCGCTCGACTCGACCAGGATCACTCTGCGGTCTGCAAAGAAGGGAAGCGTCTCCGCAAGATCGATCAGCGCATGGGGATCGATATCCCTGCCCTCAAAGGCATTGTAATTCATGCTGTCGCCCGTCTGCAGCGCGCCTGCGTCCTCCCCGATGAGGGCGTTTCTCAGCTTATTGCGGTACTGCTTCTTCAGATAATTCTCCTCCCCGTAGAGCAGGTATACCTGGCAAAAGCTGCCGGTCCTGATATCCTCGTCGATCTTTTTCATGATACCTCCGGGACCCTCTCCCCTTTAACGCCTTTTCAGGCGGAACTTCCGGATCTGCTCCTTCAACAGCACAGCCTGCTGGCTGAGCTCCTGGCTGGTCGCCGCGCTCTCCTCCGCAGTAGCCGAATTGGTCTGCACCACATCGGAGATCTGGCTGATCTGCTCCCTGATCTGGAACACCTCGTCCGCCTGCGTGCGGGCGGCGTCCGCGATCCGGTTCATGACCTCGACGATCTCCTGCGTTCCCTCCGCGCCTGCCTCCAGCTGCTCCGCCGTCTCGTTGGCAATGCGCGTGCCGTGCTCTACCGCCGCGATGGAACGCTCGATCAGATCCGTCGTTGTCTTGGACGCATCGGCGCTGCGCACAGCCAGATCCCGCACTTCCTCCGCTACCACGGCAAAGCCCATCCCCGCCTCGCCCGCGCGCGCTGCCTCCACGGAGGCGTTCAGCGCGAGGATATTGGTCTGCGAGGAGATCGTCTCGATCGTCTTGATGATCTTTTTGATCTCTCCCGACCGCTCGCTGATCTCCTGCATGGCGCGGATCATCTCCTGCATCCTGCGGTTGCTCTCCATGATCTGAGCGCTCACCATCGTGACCTTCTCGTTCGCCTGATCCACATTCTCCGCCGTGCTCTTCACCTGCTCGGAGATCGCCTGGATGTTGCCGTCCAGATCATCCACAGTGCTCGCCTGCTCGACCGCGCCCTGGCTCAGCGCCGTCGCCCCGATCGCCATCTGCTCCGCGCCGCTCGACACGCAGTCGGAGCTCTCCGTGATCTGCCCTAACGTACCGTTGAGCTTTGCGAGGATGTCGTCCAGCGATTCCTTGATCGACACGAAATCACCCACATAGTCCAGCTTGGTCTCCACAGTGAGATTGCCGTCCACAATGGCGCGGAGCACCTCGGAGATCTCTCCGATATACCCGCTCAGACGATCCATCGTGTGTTCAAAGGTTCTTGCCAGAAAGCCCAGCTCGTCGTTGGAACGGATATCGACCCTCCTGATCTCCTTCCGGATGCCGAGGTCCCCCTGCTCCATGACCTGTGCGAGCGCCGTCAGCTTTGCCAGCGGGCTGATGACCGTACAGCGCATGAATACCGCCAGAAGCAGGATGCACACGACCGTCAGCGCGAGTCCGCCCGCGATCGCCATCTGCACGGTATGATTGATGTGCGCTGTAGCGTCCGCCATCGAGATGCCCGCAAAGATCAGCCCGTCGATCTCCCCGTTTTCGTCTCTCGTCGGCACGTAGGAGCACAGATGATCCACGCCCAGGATCTGCGCCTGTCCCACATAGGACTGCCCCTGCTCCAGGATCAGCGGCGTCAGCTCCTCCGAGAGCGTCGTGCCGACCAGGCTCTCCCCGTCCTGCACGATCGTCGTGTAGGTGCGCACATTTCCGCGAAAGATCGTGAACTCACAGCCCAGCTGCTCCTTCAAGTCGTAAAGCAGCTGCGTCTTGTCCTCCGGTCCGTCATAGTCCTGCAGCTCATAGGCAAGCATATTCGTGCCCGACACGCACTGATCCTGCAGCATGTCCATCGTGAGCTTGCGGAACATGGAGACGCTCAGCTCGACCACGATCACAATGCTGACGATCAGCATGCACGCCAGCGCCAGACTCACCTTCCATCCCAGATGCCTGATCCTTTGTTTATCTTTCTTTTCTTTTTTCATTCTATCCACCCCAGCCTCTTTTGTCTGTCCGTGCCCGTCATCCGACAGGACACCAGTACCTTTTTCTATTGTACTACGAAACCGGAAAAACTGCTACCACAAGATTTGTTTAGAGCTTCATTTTTTCCCTGTCCCTTCTCCCTGCCCCAAAGACAGGCAGCCCTGCACCATGAGCGCTCCTTCCTTCCGCGTGACCGTGATCTGCCCGGATTCCATCGTATAGTACACCTCGCTTCCCGCCTCCTCCATATGCGCGATCGCTTCCGCGCCCGGATGACCGTAACGGTTCTCCCTCCCGCAGGACACCACGGAGACGGCGGGACATAGGGCTTGAAGAAGTTCCTCCGAGTTGGAAAAGTTCGAACCGTGATGCGCCGCCTTGTACAGGTCGATCCCTTTCGCCAGCGCATCCGTCCCCTTCCACAGTTCCAGCAGCTCTTTTTCCTCGCCGCTTCCGATATCCCCGGCAAAAAATGCCGTAAACGCCCCTTCCTCATACAACACGGCGAGCGAGGAGGCGTTCCTGTCCCCCGACGTGTTCTCCTCCAGAGGAAACAGGGCATGCAGGCTTGCCTCCCCCACATGCAGCGTCTCGCCCGCGCCCAGCCAGAGCAGCCCTGTCCCCTTCTCCCGCGCGAGGGAGACCAGCTCCTCGTAGGCATCGTCCCGCACCACAGCCTTGGAAAACACCAGCGTGCCGACCGGATAGCCGGAGGCGAGCACCTCACGAAGCCCGGAAATGTGGTCTTCATCCGCATGGGACACCAGCCAAAAATCCACTCCTTTCTCCCCCTGGCATTTCAAAAAGGGCAGGATCCGATAAGTCCCTACCTGATAGACGTCCGTGCTCCCGCCGTCCACGAACAGCGTCATCCCGTCCGCGGTCCGCAGAAAAATCCCGTCCCCCTGTCCCACATCCAGGACCGCCGCAAGAGCTCCCCGCGCGGGCGGCACAAGGAGCAGCGCCGCGAATGACGCGTACGCGAGAGCCAGCCGCACAGCCTTACGGCTCCCCGCCGCCTTCCGCCTGTCCCCGCGGTTCCTTCCGTCCCTCGCGCGCACAAATGCCGTGACGGCGATCAGCAGCCCGTAATAAACCAGAAGCCTCTCCGGCTTCGGTCGTCCGGTCAGATACGACGCGCCCGGCAGCGCCGCGAAGAAGCCGCACAGCAGCCGGATCAGCTCTAACAGCTTTTGACACGGGAACAGCAGAATGCGCGCGAGCGGCAGACATTTGATCCCTGCAAAGCCCCCGAGGAGCCCCAGCGACAACAACAAGCCGGTCATCGGCAGTACCAGGAGGTTGACCGGCACGGCATAGACCGGCAGCGCAAAATACTGCCATGCCACGAGCGGCAGCGTCGCGAGCTGAATGGAAATGCCGGGAAAAAGCCGACCGCAGAGCCATGCGAGCCGCCCTCCCTCCGGGACGCTTCCCACCCGCACCCACACAGCGCCGAGCACGGCCGCAAAGGAAAAGCGAAAGCCGGCGTCCAGCGGCAGATAGGGATTCTGCCAGAGCAGGCACAGTGCCGCCGCGCCGAGCGCGCTTAACGTGTCATAGCTCCTCCCGACCATCTGTCCGAGCAGCATCACAAAAAACAGGAGCACGGCGCGCTGTACGGAGACGCCCATACCCGCCATCACGCCGTAAGCGAGCGTGCAGGCTCCCGCCACAACGCCCGATGCCCGCAACCCTCCTCCCGCCTTTCGCAGAAGCCGGTAGAGGCTCATTCCCACCACGGAGATGTGCAGTCCGGAGACCGCCATGATATGGGACAAGCCCGCCGCCTGATACAGACTGCGCGTCGCATCGTCCAGCAGCTCCTTGTCCCCCAGCGCCATCGCGGCGAGCACACCGCACTCCTCCGGCGCAAGCGTCTGGCGATAGACCTCCCTGACAGACGAGCGAAGCCT
Organism: uncultured Roseburia sp.; assembly: GCA_947628935.1. GTDB lineage: Bacteria > Bacillota > Clostridia > Lachnospirales > Lachnospiraceae > Roseburia. Next base: position 10,753 of record CANRBT010000004.1, read on the forward strand.
CCAAAGCCCCTCCCGCCAGTGGGAGCCCCTGCCGTATCTGCCGAGGACAGAGATCTCCTTCATCTGAAAATCGATCTTTTGCGCCAGATAATAGGCGCGCGCATCAAAATTGCCCTCATTGGACGCGCATTTCCAAAGAGAGACGGTTCCTTCTAATACAAGGGTTTCTCCGATCGAAGCAAAATCGGAATCAGAATATACCAGAATCCGGTTACAGGGAACCGGTTTTTCGAGTCCTATCACACAGGACGAGAGTTCGTAGACCCATCGGTCATTCCTGATCTGCTTTTCCTCCAGCCTTCCCTGAGCGGTCAGCCGCATCCCGTCGGAAAGCTGCGGGAGGTAATTTGCCCGAACTATCTCATCGGCGCAATACCGCCCATATCCCAAAAATATCATCACTGCCGATAAGAAGATGCACGACAGGACATGTCGTCTCTTCCGATGCCGCAGACAGCGATCGCCCGGCGGCGCTGCCGGCTTTTTGCATCCCGCCCGTATGACAGCGGCTGCCATACACAGAAACACGCTGCCTGCCAACAGCCCGGGAGGCACGCCATACATGGCGGCGAGATCTCCCAGCAGGAACGCCAGTGCCATCCCGCACAAGGGTCTTTTTATCACACTATTCCTCCTCTGTTAGTTTCCCGGATGTCCCGTCCACATAGTCCAGGTTCCTCTCGTACATTTCACTGAGGGCAAAAGCATCCCGGTAGGTTCCGCTCGTATCGCCGTTCACGGAGATCTGTACCTTGCTGATGGACGGGAGCTCCGTCAGGGAATCCACGATCGAGTAGATCACGACCGCCTCGCTCACTCCGTAATCCTGATTTCGGAACGTCGCGTCCAGACTGACGTAACAGACCCCATCGACCACTGACACAGAGATCAGCTTGGTTCCCGTCGGAATGGAGGAGCGCGCTCCCTTGACGCTCGTACCCTCCAGCAGCTGCTCCATGATCAGCTTTTCCATCGATACGTTGCTGCTGTAATAGACGTCCTCGCGCACCTCGCGCACAAGCCCGTCCCCCGTCTCATTGGAAAAATAGAGCGTGACGTCCGTCTCGTCAATGGAGTTGATCTGCTCCCCCGGATTTTCGATAAAGCTATCCGCCGTCATGCTGCCGATCATGTTCCCGTGGGAATCCGTCAGCGGCGCGTCCCCGACGTAAAACGCCACGCAATCCACCCCCTGGATCTGCGTCATGGTGCGCACCACAGCCGCCCGGCATAAGACCTCCTCCACCGTATTCATATTCCGATAATCCTCATCAAAGTGCAGCGACAGCAGCGCTCCGTCCAGCGCATATCCTGTGACCTCGACATCGCCCGGGATCGGTTTTCTGTAATCCACACTGTCCGGATCCGAGCAAAGCATTGTCAAAAACTCCCGGATCAGCCCCTCCGTCTCCTGCGCCTGCGGCTCGTAGGGCTCTACCACGATACGGCTTTTATCCTTGTTGAGATATTCCATATGATAAGCGCTCTCCTGCGGCTCCTCTCCGCAGCCCGTCACAGGCAGACATGCCAGCGCCAGAGCCAGCGCGCATCCGGCTGCGGCTCCTCTCTTTGCGTGCCACATATCCATGTTCTCCTTACGAAATATAGTGCAGCGGGATGCGAACGTTGAAGATCGTCCCCTCCCCCTCTGTGCTGAACACCTTGATCGCCCCCCTGTGCATCAAGATCGCATTGCGCGTGATCGCCAGACCCAGCCCGGTCCCCCCGATCTCCCTGGAATGCGACTTGTCCACACGATAAAACCGCTCAAAGATCTTATCGATCGAATCCTCCGGAATCCCTATTCCGGAGTCCTCCACCTTCAGGAAAAAATACTGGTGATCCGCATTCAGCGTCACATGGACCCAGCCCCCCTCATGGTTGTACTTGATCGCATTCTCAATGAGGTTTGTGAACGCCAGCGAGAGCTTGACCTCATCGACGTCTGCACTCACGGGGCGGAAGCTCTCGAGCACCAGTTCGACCTTCTGCCGCTCGGCGATCGGGTTCAACCGCTTTAGGATCTGCTCCAGCAGCTCGTTGATGTTGACATTGGTGATATTCACATCCGCAAGAGACTTATCCATCTTGACGAGGGAGAGCAGGTCATTGATGATCTTTGTCTCGCGCTCCACCTCATTTCCGATGTCCGCCATAAATTCCTGATACAGCTCGATCGGCGCGTTTTCCATACTGTTGATGGAATCCGCCAGCACCTTCATCGACGTAAGCGGCGTTTTTAGCTCATGGGAGACATTGGAGACAAACTCCTGCCTGGAATCATCCAGAACCTTCATACGCCCCAGCATCTCATTGAACTTCTCACAGATCTGCGCCGTCTCCGTGTAGTCCATCACCTCCAGCTCGTCCTCCCCATAGCCGGTCTGGATCGACTCAATGGAGCTCGACATCTTATGGAGCGGCTTCACCAGCCCTGCTGCGCACAGCACGCCGAAGAAAACGACAATGCCCGCGCTGACCATATTGATGATCATGGTAGCGCGCGCCAGATAGTCCGAATTGAGGCTGATATTGTCCGTGGAGACGCTTACGAGCATCACGCCGAGGATCCTTGCATCCCTCCCGCTTTCCGACTGTACGAGCGGCACGGACAGCTCGATATACCGGTTCTCGGAATCGTGCTTTGTGATCTCCTCCCCGTAAAAGCTCCGCATCACCTCCTCCGAGATGACCGTCTTCCCTGTGTCCAGCCCGTAGGTGTCCTTGACGATGCGAAAGCTGTCGTCAATGATCATCACCCGGCCGTCATAGATCGTCGAGAGCTGCTCCAGCTGCACGTTGATCATCGGGACCGAGGCGTTCTGATTTAAATAGTCATTGGAAACGATCTGATTTGCCAGGATCTTTGCCTGGCTTAGAATTTCACTCGTCCGGATCAGCACGGCACGATTCTCATAGGTACCGAGCATCCCTGCGCGCAGCAGGACGCCCGGCAGCGTACCCAGCAGGATAAACAGGACGATCAGCCGAAATCTCAGGCTTTTCAGAAAATCTCTCGTCTTTTTTAGCTTTGTCATTCTGTACACCCGTCAATTTTGTGCATAATAGTAACCGACTCCCCATTTGGTGTGTACATACTTCGGCTCGCTTGGGTTCTTCTCGATTTTTTCCCGCAGGCGTCGCACATGCACATCCACGGTCCGCACATCGCCCGGATATTCATATCCCCACACAAGATTCAACAGGTTCTCCCTGCCGTATACCTTGTTCGGGTTGTTCACCAGCAGCTCCAAAAGATCAAATTCTTTCGTTGTCAGGTTCACCTCGCGCCCCAGGATAAACAGACGGCGGCTCTCCAGATCCAGCTTCAGATCGCCGGTCTCGAGCACCTTGGAATCCTCCTGCTTTGCCGTCCCCGAAGTGCGTCGCATGATCGCCTTGATGCGCGCCTTCACCTCCAGGATATTGAACGGCTTCGTGATGTAATCGTCGGCGCCGTATTCCAGTCCCAGGATCTTATCCATATCGTCGCCCTTCGCCGTCAGCATGACGATCGGCATGCTCGAAAACTCCCGGATCTGCTGGCAGACCGCAAAGCCGTCCATCTTGGGCAGCATCACATCCAGAAGGATCATATCGTATACATTCTCCGTCGCCAGTCTTAGCGCTTCCTCTCCGTCATAGGCACAGTCGACCTCCATCCCATCCTGCTCCAGGCTGAAACGGATGCCCTTTACAATCAATTTTTCATCGTCCACAACAAGAACCTTTTTCGCCATATTATTTCACCTTTATATCGTCCTTGATACGAGCATACAGACCGTCCTTGATTCCCTCTACCTGCATGATATCCTCCACGGAAGAGAACGCCCCGTTCTGTTCCCGGTACGCGATGATGCTCTCCGCCTTCGTCTGTCCAATGCCCGGCAGACTCATCAGCTCCGACAGCGATGCCGTATTCAGGTTCACCCGACCGTCGTCCTGCTCACCCGCCTGACCTTTGTCCGGCGCTCCGGCCGCCTCTTCCTCCGTCGGAACATAGATCATCTGCCCGTCGCACACCGGCTCCGCCTGGTTGACCGAACGCTCGCTCGCGTCCTCCGTCAATCCCCCTGCCAAAAGCAGCGCCTCATACACCCGGCTGCCCTGCTCCAGTGCATAGACACCCGGAAGAGACACAGCGCCGCAGACATGCACATAGCAGATCTGCTCCTCTTCCTCCGTGGTCTCCGGCGCACTTCGCCCCGCGCCGGAATCCTCCTCTGAATCTTCTCTATCCTGCGTGGAATCCGCCATCCCGGATTCCGTCCGTTCAATATATACCGTATCTGCCGCACCGCACCCCGCCGTCTGCACGGCGAAGAACAATGCTGTTAAGATCAAAAAGATCGTTCGTCCCATAAGCATCTCCTCCTCCGAAACAGCAATCGTCTGCCGGAGAAAGAGTTCCTCAATGCCCACAGATTTATTTTAGCGAAATTTGTGAAAGATGACAAGAGAATTTCAAAAATATTTCAAAATTCAGAAATACTTCAGAATTGTCTCCTCCAAATTGACCCAGAACTCCTTCGCATCCTGGGAATCCGGCATCAAAACCGCGTTGGCATACGCGCGGTACACGACCTCCTCGACCTGACTCGGCTCCGCCGCCGCGACCGCAGAGAAATGACCGGTCAACGCATAGAGCTCTCCCGCCATATCCGTCGTCACATAGCGCGCAAAATCCGCCGCCGTTTCCCTCTTTTCCGAGAAATCGTTGACGGCAAGCATGTCTGTGCCTGCGCAGGGAACAGCGGTCAGCGTATCGTTCAGATCCGGGATCTCCATGACGACATAGCCATCCCCTTCCAGCTGGCACAAAAAATCCGTGTCCAAAATCGCCGACAGCGTCCTTCCGTTCTTAAAATGATCGACGATCCCCTGTTCCGATACGGACGCCGGATCCACAGAAAACGAATTCAACATCGTCGCAAAAAAGTTCAGATCCTCCTGGTAACGCTCCTCGTCATAGTGTACCTGCATGATCTCCTGCTCCGTTTTCTCAAATGTCACGCTGTTCGAGACAAACGGGAAATCATAATACGCATCGTTCACATTCCACTCCATCAGGTACTCCACATTCTCGGGCGGTTCATTCTCGTTGGAATAGTCCACGATCGCCTGCATGGAAGCCGGAGCCTCCCCGAAATAATCCTTCTGGCAGACAAACACACAGGTATGGAAGCTCAGCGGATAGCCCAGCGCTTTCCCCTCATAAGTTGCGGCAGTCACTGCATTCGGCAGGATTCCCTCGGCTGTCACCCCTGCTCCGTTCACAGAGACCAGTCCGTAGAGATAAGCTTCCTCCAGATCATCCCCCGCGATCATGTACACATCCGGGAACGCTTCCCCCTGCATCGTGGCATCATAGATGTCACCCAGATAGTCCAGAGACTCCCGGCGCTCTACCGCGACCTTGACCCCGGTCTTCGCGTAATACCGCTCCGCAGCCAGCAGATAAAACGGCTCATAGGATGCGTCGTCGTACCAGAACACCAGATCCGTCTGCGCCTGCATATACGCTTCCCTCTGCCGCTCTTCTCCTTCCTCCTCCGCCGTCTCCTGCCGTGCCGAAGATCCGTCTGCGTACCATCCGTCCCGGCTGACCACCCACGCGCCCGCGATCATCATCGCACAGATCGCAAACGCCGATACAATCTTTTTATATGTTCCTCTCATACCGCCTCTATTCTAAGCCCCTGTAACATGCGCAGCCGTCGCTGTGCATGCGATCACGCCTCCTACAGCTCACGCAGCACCGCGTCCAGCTTCTCCGCCATCTCGTCGACATGCGCACGCTCAATGACAAGCGGCGGCACGAGCCGGATCACATCCGACGCCGCTGTGATCACGACAAGACCATGGCGCAGCGCGTTTGCAGCGATCTCTCCGACCGGTTTTTCGCTCACGACGCCCTGCATGAGCCCGAGCCCGCGCCGCGCCGTCAGGAAATCATAGCGTGCCACCAGCTCATCCAGCCTCTGCTCCAGATACGGCGCGATCTCCCTGACATGCCCCGGGATGTCGTCCCGCTCCATCAGCTCCAGCACCTTATCGACCGCAGCCCCGACAAACGGATTGCCGCCGTAGGTCGAGCCGTGGTCGCCCGGCGCGAGCGACCTTTCCGCCACGCGCTCCGTCAGGAGGAAGGCTCCGACCGGAACCCCGCAGCCAAGCGCCTTCGCGCAGGTCATGATATCCGGCTTGACGCCGTAATGCTGCCATGCGAACATCTGACCCGTCCGCCCCATGCCGCACTGGATCTCGTCCAGGATCAGCAGGATATCGTTTTCATCGCAGAGCGCACGCACGCCCGACAAAAACTCCTGCGTCGCCGGATAAATGCCGCCCTCGCCCTGCACAGTCTCGAGCAGGATCGCGCAGGTATTCTCGCGGATCAGCGCCTTCACGCTGTCCAGATCGTTAAACGTCGCGAACCGCACGCCCGGCATCATCGGACCGAACGGCTCCTGATAGTGGGCATTGCCGGTCACGGCGAGCGCCCCCATGCTCCTGCCGTGGAACGACTGGCGCATCGCGACGATCTCATGACCCGCGTGTCCGTCGCGCGTGTAGGCGTACTTTTTTGCCGCCTTGATCGCGCCCTCGATCGCCTCGGTCCCGCTGTTCGTGAAAAACACGCGGTCCATCCCGCTTGCCGCCAGCACCCGTTTCGCCGCGCGGATGATGGGAGGATTGTAAAACAGATTCGAGGTGTGCATCAGCAGATCGACCTGCCCTTTGAGCGCCTGCGCGTACTCCTGATTGCCATAGCCTAACGCCTGCACAGCGATGCCCGCCGCAAAATCCAGATACTTCTTTCCCTCTGTGTCGTACAGATAGACGCCCTCGCCCCGCTCGAACACCACGGGATAACGGTTGTAGGTGTGGAGGAGCTCCGCCTCCGCCTCCTTCATATATGCTTCCTTATTCATGATAAAACCTCTGCTCCTTATCTCCTAAGATTGCCGTGCCGATCCCCCTGTTCGTAAAGATCTCCAGGAGCAGGCAGTGCGGGATCCTTCCGTCGAGGATATGGACCCTTGACACGCCGTTCTCGATGGCGTCGATGCAGCTGTTCAGCTTCGGGATCATGCCGCCCCCGACGTTTCCGTCTCCGATGAGCTGCCGCGCCGCGCTGACCGTCAGCTCCGAGATGAGCGACGTCTTGTCCGCCGGGTCGCGGTACACGCCCTCGATGTCCGTCAGAAAGGCGAGCTTTTCCGCGCTGACCGCCTTCGCGATCGCGCACGCCGCATCGTCCGCATTGATATTGTAGCTGTCGTAGGATGCGTCCATACCGACCGGACACACCACAGGGAGGAAATCCTTCTCCAAAAGGTCAAAGAGCACCTTGGGATTGACCCCTGTGATCTCCCCGACGTAGCCGATATCCTCCCCGTCCGCGTATCTCTTTTCCACGGTCAGGAGCCCTCCGTCCTTGCCGCTGATGCCGACCGCGTTCACGCCGAGCTCCTGCACCAGCGCAACCAGCGACTTGTTGACCTTGTTGAGCACCATCTCGGCGATCTCCATCGTCGCCTCGTCCGTCTTGCGCAGCCCGTTCACAAAGACCGGCTCCATGCCGACCTTCCCGACCCACCGGCTGATCTCCTTCCCGCCGCCGTGCACGATGATGGGCTTAAACCCGACCAGCTTTAACAGCGTCACGTCCTGGATGACCTGCTCCTTGAGCTTTTCATCGACCATCGCGCTTCCGCCGTACTTGACGACGATGATCTTGCGGTTAAACCGCTGTATGTAAGGAAGCGCCTCGATCAGGACCTCCGCTTTTTTCAATACCTCGTCCATTCCCTTTTCTTCCATCTTCTCTCTCCCTCATCTGCCCGGATGCCGCCTAGGAGCGGTAATCCGCATTGATCTTGACGTAATCATAGGTCAGGTCGCAGCCCCACGCCGTCGCCTCCGCGTCCCCCATTTTGATATCCGCGATCGCCGTCACCTTCGGCTCCGAGAGGATGCGCGTCGCCTCCTCCTCGCTGTAATCCACGGCCACGCCGTCGGAGATGAGCCGGATCCTTCCCGCCGCGCTCTCAAAGAACAGATCGACCCTCTCCGGGTCGAACTCGGCGCCCGAATATCCCATCGCGCATAAAATCCTTCCCCAGTTCGCATCGTGCCCGTAAATCGCCGCCTTTGTCAGGCTCGACGTCACAACGGACTTGCTCAACACCTTCGCCTGCTCCTTCGTCGCCGCGCCGACGACCCGGACCTCAAAGAGCGCCGTCGCACCCTCCCCGTCGCCTGCCATCTCCTTTGCCAGCGTCTCATTGACAAAGTGCAGCGCCTCGCAGAACGCCCGGTAGTCCTCATTTTTTTCCGTGATCTCGGGATTGCCCGCCATGCCGTTGGCGAGCAGCAGGCAGGTATCGTTCGTCGAGGTGTCCCCGTCCACGGAGATCATGTTGTACGTGTCCTCCACGTCCGCGCGCAGCGCCTCCTGCAGAAGCTCCTGTGAGATCGCCGCATCCGTCGTCACAAAGCTTAACATCGTGCACATATTCGGGTGGATCATCCCGGAGCCCTTGCACATGCCCCCGATCGTCACGGTCACGCCGCCGGCCGTAAACGCTGCCGCGACCTCCTTCTCATGGGTATCGGTCGTCATGATCGCCAGAGCGGCGTCATGCCCTCCCTCCAGGCTCCCCGCAAGGGCGGGAACCAGCGCCTCCACGCCTCCGCGGATCCGGTCGACGGGCAGCTGCTTTCCGATGACGCCTGTGGATGCCACAAGCACCTGCTCTGCCGGTATGCCCAGAAGCTCTCCCGCCTTCTGCGCCGTCGCCCTGCAGCAGCCCATGCCCTCCTCGCCTGTGCAGGCGTTCGCGATGCCGGCATTGACGACGACCGCCTGCGCCTGCTTCGTCCCGTACACAACCTGCTGATCCCATTTTACCGGAGCCGCCTTCACCAGATTGGTCGTGAAGGTTCCCGCCGCGCGGCACGGGACCTCACTGTAGATCATCGCCATGTCCTTCCTGTCCTGATATTTGATGCCCGCCGCCGTACCTGCCGCCGAAAATCCCTTTGCCGCGGTCACGCCGCCTCTGATCTGCTTCATTGCCCTCATCCTCCTATGGGTTGTAGCGCGTCACATTCTCCTCGTTCAGCACGCACTCGTAATAGTTCAAGTCCTCGCGGAAGCTCCAGCCGAGTCCCTGCCAGAACCGGTTGCCGACCTCGTTCGTCCGGAACGCCACGAGGTTGACCTTGTTGATGTGCTCCCGTTTCAACGCGTCCAAGCACTCCCGCACCAGCCTCTGTCCGATCCCCTGCTTGCGGAACTCCTCCTTCACGCAGACATGGTACAGGCAGCCCCTCCTGCCGTCGTGCCCGCAGAGGATCGCTCCCACGATCTCACCGTCCCAGACCGCCACCATGCTCGTGTCCGGGTTCCTGCGGATAAAACGCTCCACACCCTCACGGGAATCGTCCATGCTCCGTATGCCAAAGCCGTGGATCCCCATCCAGAGCCCGTGTACCTCCTCAAAGTCCTCCATCGTCATCACGCGGAAGACCGGTTTCTTTTCTTCCATAATATCCGATCCCCTTTTCTTTGCTATGGGAACATCGGAGCGAGCGCAAGCCCCTCCTTCTCGTCGCATCCGAACAACAGATTCATATTCTGTACCGCCTGCCCCGCGGCGCCCTTTACCAGATTGTCCAGCGCGCCCATCATCACGACTCTGCCGGTGCGCCCGTCCACAGTAAATCCGATATCGACATAATTGCTGCCCTCGACCCACTTCGTCTCGGGACATACGCCGTCGTCCAGCACGCGGACAAACGTCTCCTCCTTATAATAGCTCTCGTAGACCGCCCGAAGCTCGTCCGCCCCCGGCAGCGAGCCGTCCGGTCTTCTCACGAGGGACGCGTACTCCGTCACCAGAATGCCCCGGTTCATCGGGACCAGATGCGGCGTAAAGCTCACTGTGATCTCCCTGCCCGCCGCATAGCCGAGCTGCTCCTCGATCTCCGGCGTGTGCCTGTGGGTCGCCACCCCGTACGCCTTGATGTTCTCGTTGACCTCGCAGTACAGGTTCGGCAGCTTCGCCCCGCGCCCCGCCCCGGACGTCCCGGATTTTGCATCGATGATGAGCGTCGACGGATCGATGAGCCCTTCCTTTACCAGAGGGTACGCAGTCAAAATCGAGCAGGTCGTGTAGCAGCCCGGATTCGCCACGAGCCGCGCCCCCCTGATCTTCTCCCGGTTCACCTCGCAGAGCCCGTAGACCGCCTCCGGAAGAAACTGCGGGCTTTTGTGCTCGATCCGGTACCATTTCTCGTAGACGGAGACGTCCTTGATGCGAAAATCCGCGGACAGGTCGATGACCTTCGCCTTCCCGAGGATCTCCTCCGTCAGCACGCCTGCCAGAAAGCCCTGCGGCGTCGCCGTAAAGATCACGTCCACCTGCGACGCAAGCTCCGCCACATTGTCATCCCTGCAGACATCCTCCACCACCTGAAACATGTTCCGGTAGACGTCTGCATAGCGCTGATCGACATAGCTGCGCGAGCCGTACCATTTAATCTCTGCCTCCTTATGCCCCATCAAAAGCCGGACCAGCTCGTTTCCCGCGTAGCCCGTCGCCCCGATGATCCCTGCCCTTATCATCCGAATCCCCCTTCTTTCCTGGTTTGACCATACTATGTATTATCTTAGTATACCTGCCCTGTTTCGTAAAGCCCCATTTTTATTTTGCCGTTGCATAATTATACACCATCGCTCCTTCCGTTGCAACCCCAAATTTTCCTTAATTTTACTGTATATCGCCTGTTGTTCTGTCAATCTTTATGCATTTTTATCTTCTTTTTATGCATATTTTTTCACTTGCCATTCTGTCCCATTTGTTGTATATTGGAGATAAATTACAAATCTTACCCAACAGAAAGGATGTTTTCCATGAAAGAAAAAGTAATCTTGGCTTACTCCGGCGGACTCGACACCACGGCGATCATCCCGTGGCTCAAGGAGAACTACGACTACGAGGTCATCTGCTGCTGCATCGACTGCGGGCAGGAGGAGGAGCTGGACGGTCTGGAAGAGCGGGCGATCTCCTGCGGCGCGGCAAAGCTCTACATCGTCGACATCATCGACGAGTTCTGCGAGGACTACATCATGCCCTGCGTCGAGGCGAACGCCGTCTATGAGAACAAGTACCTGCTCGGCACCTCCATGGCGCGCCCGCTGATCGCGAAGAAGCTGGTCGAGGTCGCCCGCAAGGAGGGCGCGACCGCGATCTGCCACGGCGCGACCGGAAAGGGCAACGACCAGATCCGCTTCGAGCTCGGCATCAAGGCGCTGGCGCCGGATCTGAAGATCATCGCCGCATGGCGCGACGACAAGTGGACGATGCAGTCCCGCCAGGACGAGATCGACTACTGCCAGGCACACGGCATCCATCTGCCGTTCTCCGCGGATTCCAGCTACAGCCGCGACCGCAACATCTGGCACATCAGCCATGAGGGTCTGGAGCTCGAGGATCCGGCTTGCGAGCCGAACTATGAGCATCTGCTCGTCCTGGGCGTCACGCCCGAGAAGGCGCCGGACGAGGGCGAGTATGTGACGATGACCTTTGAGAAGGGCGTACCGAAGTCCGTGAACGGCAAAGAAATGAAGGTGTCCGACATCATCCGCGAGCTGAACCGCCTCGGCGGAAAGCACGGCATCGGCATCATCGACATCGTGGAGAACCGCGTGGTCGGCATGAAATCCCGCGGTGTCTATGAGACACCGGGCGGCACGATCCTGATGGAGGCGCACCAGCAGCTCGAGGAACTCGTCCTGGACCGCGCGACGATGGAGGCAAAGAAGGACATGGGCAACAAGCTGGCGCAGATCGTGTACGAGGGCAAGTGGTTCACCCCGCTGTGCGACGCTGTGAAGGCTTTCGTCTCCTCCACACAGGAGTATGTGACCGGCGAGGTCAGATTCAAGCTGTACAAGGGCAATATCATCAAGGCGGGCACGACCTCCCCGTATTCGCTCTACAGCGAGTCCCTGGCAAGCTTCACGACCGGCGACCTCTACGACCACCACGACGCGGAGGGCTTCATCACCCTGTTCGGGCTGCCGCTCAAGGTCCGCGCGATGAAGCTGCAGGAGCTGGACAGTAAGAACTAAACCACTGCGTTAAAAAGCAAAACGTGCGCCGCGGCGCACGTTTTGTTTTTTTATCCGCTATTTTCTCTTTTTCTTGCGGTTCGGCCACTTTTTATCCTGCCCCTCCCGCTGTTCCTTCGCCTGAACCTCCGCCTTTACATGCTTCTTGATGGAGGCGGAAATATCTTTGAGCAGAAGCGCCTTCTCGATGCTGCCGTCCAGCTGGATCTTCCCCTGCGTAAATGCCCACATCGGGTCGAGCTCGCCGCTGCCGATGCGGATCAGCGTATCTGCAGTTGTCGTAAACAGCGCGTCGCGGTCAAAATATTCATACGGCTCCACGAACACCTGCCCGTCCCTGATCTCAAGGTAAAATGCGCCTTCCGCCTCTCCTGTGATGTTGAACTGATAGGCAACATGCTGCCCGATATTGGTCACATCCGCCTTGCCAAAGAGCTCTCTTGCTTTTTCCACCAGTTCCTCATACGTCATATCTTCTTCCTCCTGTTTTTTATGGTCTCTGTTCTATGATCTCATCCAGGATCCGAAGACCCTGGCATATCTCATCCTCACGCAGGCTCCCATAGCCGATCAGGAGCGTCGGGCGCCCGTTCTCTCTGTTTCCCGTCAGATCATACGCTCCGAGCCCCGAGATCCGAACGCCTCGCGCACGCGCGCGCGCACAAAGCTCCTGCTCCGTGAGCGCTGTGTCCGCCTCCACCAAAAGATGCAGCCCCGCATGCTCGCCGCTGACCCTGCGCACCCAGCGCCTTCCTTTGAGCTCTCCGAGCAGGAAATCATGACGGCTGCGATACAGACCCCGCATCCGGTTCAGATGCCTCTCAAAATGTCCGCCCGCAAGGAACTCGTACAGGATCTCCTGCTGGACGCGCGGCACCGTCGTCGTATAAAAGCCGCATACCTGCCGATAGCGCTCCATCAGCTCCGGCGGAAGCACCAGATAGCTGATGCGCAGGGACGGCGCGATGCTCTTGGAAAAGGTGCCCAGATAGATGACACGCCCGCCGCGGTCGATCCCCTGAAGCGACGGGATCGGCTTCCCGCGGTACCGGTACTCGCTGTCATGGTCATCCTCGATCAGATACCGCCCCTCCTCTTCCATCGCCCACTTCAACAGCTCCGCCCGCTGACCGAGCGGCATGATGTTTCCAAGCGGAAACTGATGAGAAGGCATCACATACGCCAGATCGGCGCGCGCCGTCCGCATCGCCTCCCTGTCGCTTCCCAGCGTCCCCGCGGGCACGGGCGCCACGGTATAGCCCATCCCTGAAAATGTGTAAAACGCCTGCGGATAACCGGGATTTTCCATCAGAAGGGTCCGCCCCGGTCCCAGCAGCTGTGCCAACAGGATCTCCAGGTATTCGTTTCCCGCTCCGAGAATGATCTCCGACTCCCGGCAGTTCACCCCGCGCGCCCGGTGCAGATACCGCATGATCTCCCTGCGCAGCGAGACCTCTCCCTGTCCGTCCCCGGCGAGCAGCAGCTCTTCCCTGTCGTCCTGCAGCACCCTCTTCGAAAGCTTCCTCCACACATTGTAGGGGAAATGCTCCGTATCGACCAGATAAGGGGAAAAATCGACGATGCAGGGGCTCTCCTCCCGCTCCGCCGTCCCCGACGCCGACCTGCTCTCCGTCCGATCCGACCGGTACAATTCCCGGACGTCACACACATAAAAGCCTCTGCAGGGCTCCGCCTGAATGTAACCCTCCGCAAGGAGCTGCCCATAGGCAAGCTCCACTGTGCTGCGGCTGACGGAAATGTTCCTCGCGAGCAGGCGGGTCGACGGCAGCTTCTCCCCGCGCTCCAGCCTGCCCGAGACGATCTCCTCCCGGATATGCCGGTAAATCCTCTCGTACAGGGGCGCTTTTTCTCCCCCCTGCAGGTCGATCATAAGCTCCTGCATTACTGCTTGCTCTTTTTGATCTCTTCCACGATCTGATTCTTCAGATCGAACGCGCGCTCCTTCATCTTCTTGGATGCAGACGGCGACTGCTGGATGCGGGCAATGCACTTGGACGCCACATCAAATTTTCTGAAATGCACGGACATCGTCGCGATCAGATAATCCATCGTGCACTCGTCCATGCCGCAGATCGGGTAGGACTCCGTGGACATCGCCTTGTTCAGCCCCTCATAGGCCTGCTGATAGAATATCTCCTCCTGCTCCTTGCACTCCTTGCGCACAGCCTCGTTTGCGGGATCCGCCGGATCCAGGGACTCGTACTTGCCGCGCAGCACCCAGGCAAGATTCAGGCAGACGTACGCCTTCTCGCTCGTCTTGCCCTTCTTCGCGATCGTACAGAACAGCGCCAGCTTGTAGCGCTCGATCGCCGTGTCGTAATCCACGATCGCGGCCTCCGAGCTCGTGCCGTCCGCCTTGAAATTCGCACAGACCTGCTCCTTGACCATCTTGACCTGCAGGCTGGAGAGGTGGTCAAAATAACGGCTGATCGCCGTGTAACCGCAGAACGGGCAGGAGACGACGTTGTACTTCAACGTGTCTATGTACTCAAAGCGCGGACGCAGGTCCGCATCCGGCTCCATGCGCTTCACGCGCCCGTTCTTGATCATCTTCGTCTTAAACACCTGATCGCACACGGCGCAGCGGATCGTCTTATCCAGCAGGAAGCTCTCCTCCTCCGGCGCCGCCTCCTTCTTCTCCCCTTCCTCCGTCACGACGGTCTTTTTCTCCTCCGCGAACAGATTGGTCGTGTCCTCCGCCTTCAGCCCGAATTTTTCAAGTCCAGCAAATAAGTTCATTTTTTTTCCTCCTAAAACTATACACACATATCTCAGAGCTCTCCCGGACCGCCTAAGCCGTAGGCAGCTTAAACGAACTCTTTAAGGAAACGATCCGGTTGAACACCAGATGCTCCTGTGTCGAATCCTTCGCATCCACACAGAAGAAGCCCTGTCTGACAAACTGATAGCTGTCGTATGCCGCCGCTCCCGCCAGATTCTCCTCCAGCCTGCAGTGTTCCAGCACCGTCAGGGAATTCGGATTCAGATTGAGGCTTCCGTCCTCGTTGTAGACCCCCTTCTCCTCATCCACGATATTCTCATACAGACGGACTGTGGCGTCGATCGCATGCGCGGCAGACACCCAGTGGATCGTCCCTTTGACCTTCCTGCCGTCCGGGCTGCTGCCTCCCCTCGACGCCGGGTCGTAGGTGCAGTGGATCGTCGTCACCCTGCCGTTTTCGTCCTTCTCGTAACTGTTACAGGTCACAAAGTACGCATTCATCAGGCGCACCTCATTCCCCGGGAACAGGCGGAAATACTTTTTCGGAGGTTCCTCCATGAAATCCTCGCGTTCGATGTACAGCTCGCGTGAAAACGGGATCCGACGGCTCCCGAGCGCTTCGTTTTCCAGGTTGTTCGCAACCTCCAGATACTCCGTCTCCCCCTCGGGATAGTTGTCGATGATGACCTTCACGGGATCCAGCACAGCCATCATGCGCGCCCGCTTGAGCTTCAGGTCCTCTCTGATGCAGTATTCGAGCATCGCGTAATCCACGGAGCTGTTCGCCTTCGCCACCCCGCACAGCTCCACGAACAGCTTTAAGGATTCCGGGGTAAATCCTCTCCGGCGCAGCGCCGCGATCGACACGAGCCGCGGATCGTCCCAACCGTCCACGATGCCCTCCTCCACAAGCCGCTTGATATAGCGCTTCCCGGTCACAACGTTCGTCAGGTACAGCTTCGCGAACTCGATCTGCTTCGGCGGCATCTCATATTCCAGTTCACGCACCACCCAGTCGTAGAGCGGTCTGTGATCCTCAAATTCCAACGTGCAGATGGAGTGGGTGATCCCTTCTATGGCATCCTCGATCGGATGCGCAAAATCGTACATCGGATAGATGCACCACGCATCCCCCGTCCTGTGGTGCGACATATGCGCGACGCGGTAGATGACCGGATCACGCATGTTGATATTGGAGGACGCCATATCGATCCGCGCGCGAAGCACCTTCTCCCCGTCTGCGAACTTCCCCGCCCGCATATCGGAAAACAGCGCCAGATTCTCCTCCACGCTCCTTGTGCTGCCGGGATCCTCCCTGCCCGGTTCGGTCAGCGTACCGCGGTATTCGCGGATCTCCTCGGCGGTCAGGTCGGACACATACGCCTTGCCCTTTTTGATGAGCTTCACGGCACCCTCATACATCTGTTCAAAATAATCCGACGCAAAATAGAGCCGATCCTCCCACTCCGCGCCGAGCCACCGGATATCCTCCTTGATCGCCTCCACGAACTCCTCGCGCTCCTTCGTCGGATTCGTGTCGTCGAACCGCAGATTGAATTTGCCGCCATACTTCTGTGCCAGCCCGTAATTTAACAGGATGGACTTGGCATGCCCAATGTGCAGATAGCCGTTCGGCTCCGGCGGAAACCGGGTGTGTACCTCCCTGCAATGTCCCTCTTGTATGTCCTTATCAATGATCTGTTCGATAAAATTCCTGGAGGCATTCTCCTGTTCCATATGACCGCCCACGCCTTTCTGTGTTTTTTGTTCCGAAACAACGCACGCTCCGCGAGGCATCCGAATTGCCGAAACAAAGCAATCCATGAAACATCATACCTGCCGTCCCGCGACCATGCAAGTATACTATAACATGAATTGCTTATGTTTGTTAAGACTCTATTTTCTTTTTCTCCGAACCTGCATCATACCGTGTAGTCCACGGACTGTCCGATCTGCTTCTCACTGTCTGTCTGTATGTAATCTGCCCGCGCGGAGACGAGCGCGTCATTGATCTTCTTGAGCACATCCTCCCACGAGGAGCCCTCCACCATCTCCAGGTCGCGTCTGCCGCCCTTCAAGCGATCCTCCCTGCGCTGTTTTTCCGCCTCCTTCGCAGCCTTCCTTTTCTCCTCCCGCGACTCGGCGCGCTTCTCGTCGATGCGCTCGCGCTGCTGCTCTAAGGATTTGTCCACGACCGCAAAGAAGGACGCGTTCCCGTTGTCATCAAAGGTCATCCCAAACGAGCTGACCTTATCGGCATTCCCGCCGAGCTGCGACTTCATCTGATTCAGCTGCATCGTCGCATTGCTCAGGATCGTCTCATACTTCTTGCGGTAATCCTCGTCCTCCGCCATCTTCTCGATCTTGTCGGAATCGATCAGCACCAAAAGCTCCTTGGAGCTCGCGTACATTCCCTTGTTGCGCTCCGCCTCCTCCTTCATCTCCGGCGATACGAGGATAAAATCCATATTGGAATACTTTGCCTTCAGCTTCTCGTAGTACTTCTGCGCCTTCTCGCTCAGCTCCGGCTGTCCGATCGTCCTGCCGTATGTACGGCTGTCCTTCACAGTCTTGTCGCGGTACTGATAATCCGCCGCGTACGTCGCCACTGCACTGTTACTCTCCAACTGTCCCATCGCATGTTCCTCCTTGATCTGTGCGCCCTCCGCATCGCACGGAGGGGATAACTCCGTTTATCTTTCTATATGGATATCGGCAGAGAAACGCTTTTTTTGAAGAGAGCGCCCTCTCACCTCGCATACTTTTTTCTCTGCTCCTCCAAAAACTCCGGCATGTCAAAATAGCTGATCTTCATCGCCCGCTTGACGTCGGCGAGCGTTTTTGCCGCCTCGCGCTGCGCTGCCCTGCTGCCCTCGTGCAGGATCTCGTACACGTCCTCGATGCGCCGCTCATACTCCCTGCGGCGCGCGCGGATCGGGGCGAGCTCCTCCTGCATGACATTGTTCAAAAACTTCTTGACCTTGACGTCGCCCAGCCCGCCTCGCTGATAATGCGCCTTCAGCTCATCCAGGTTCGCATATTCCGGCAGGTACTCCGCAAAGTGCGCATCCGTGCAGAACGCATCCAGATAGGTGAACACGGTATTGCCCTCCAGATGTCCCGGATCCTCCACGCGCAGATGCTCCGGGTCCGTGAACATCGTCATGATCTTTTTGCGCACCTCCTCCTCCGGCTCGGAGAGATAGATGCAGTTGCCCAGAGACTTGCTCATCTTCGCCTTGCCGTCCGTTCCCGGCAGACGCAGGCATGCCTTGTTGTCCGGCAGGAGGATCTGCGGGTCCACGAGGGTCTCCCCGTAGACGGCGTTGAACTTGTGCACGATCTCCTTCGTCTGCTCCAACATCGGCATCTGGTCCTCGCCCACGGGCACCGTCGTCGCGCGGAACGCCGTGATGTCCGCCGCCTGGCTGACCGGGTAAGTGAAAAATCCCACAGGGATGCTTGCCTCGAAGTTCCTCTGCTGAATCTCCGCCTTCACAGTCGGGTTGCGCTGCAGGCGCGATACCGTCACAAGATTCAGATAATAGAACGTCAGCTCCGTCAGCTCCGTCACGTACGACTGGATAAAGATATTGGACCTGGCAGGGTCGATCCCCACAGACAGATAGTCGAGCGCCACCTCCATAATGTTGTCCCGCACCTTCTCGGGATGATCCGCATTGTCCGTCAGCGCCTGGGCGTCCGCGATCATGATGAAGATCTTGTCGAACTCCCCGGAATCCTGCAGCTCCACCCTGCGTTTTAAGGAACCGACGTAATGTCCCACATGCAGCTTCCCCGTCGGACGGTCGCCGGTCAAAATAATCTTCTCCGCCATCTCTTCCTCCATCTAAGCAGATCCGCGTGTATATTCACCTGTCCCGCAGGCAACGATCTGTTTTCGCTCTGTCTATTATACACGTTTTGCCCGGGGAGTTCAATGTGAAAAAATGTGGAGAACGCCGCGGTCATTCAGGCTCTTGGCAAGCGAGACTGCGAACGGCAGCACAAACAGACCCACGATCCCAAAAAAGCGAAGCCCCAGGATCATGCACGGCAGCATCACCACGGGGGATAGTCCCATCTGCCGCCCTACCAGGCGCGGTTCCGCCACATTGCGGACGACCGTGATCACCAGATAGAGGATCAGGATCCCGATCCCCATTCGAAGATCGCCGGACGCCAGCGCGATGACCGCCCATGGGATCAGCACGGTCCCCGTGCCAAGCACGGGGAGGATATCGAGCACGGCAATGACCGCGGCAACTGCAAACGCCCCGTCGATGCGCAGCAGCAAAAACCCCAGAGAGAGCTCCGAGAAGGTAATGAGCATGATCACACAGTACGATCGCGCACATCTGCGCATCGTCCCGATCAGATATTCTCTGACATCACAGACCGTCTTCTGCCATCGCCCGGGGATCTGACGCTTGAGGAACCGGACGATCTCCGGGAAATCCAGCTCCATGAACACGGTCGCGATCACCATGAGCAGCACATTCATACACACCCCCGGCAGATAGGACGCCACATCCGACACGCCGTCAAACACCCGCTCCGAGACGCTCGCGACCATCTTTCCCACAGGCGCCGTGTTCCCCGCGGTTTCCCCTGTCAGGATGTCCGCCGCCACATGCTCCGTCCAGCGCGAAAATGTCCGCACCATGGGCGCCATCGTCTCCGACACAAATCTTGTGATGTCCTCATATACCCCGCCAAGCAGATGCACGATCCGATTTCCCAGCAGATACAGCAGCGCCGCCAGCGCACAGTAAAAAAGCGCGACCGTCACCACAGCTGCCAGCTTTCGGCGGATATGCAGACGCTCCGCGGCAAACGACACGGGTTTGGACAATCCCCATGCCACAAAAAAAGCGAGGACAAAGGGCAAAAGCACAGAGCCTGCATACCGCACGAGCAGTGTCACGATGACAGCCCATACGCCCCAGTATGCGACCTTGATCAAAAACTCCTTCTGGCTCTTGATACGTTCCTCTCTGTCCATACGTCCCTTTTCTCCTCCCCGTCCCGTCATCACGCCAGTGCGTTTTCACACGCTGCCTTTGCTCTTAGCTATCTCCAACTCTTTCCTTCTCATTCTCCTTTTTGCAAAAAAAAGAGGCAAAGCGCACCGCTTTGCCCCATGACATCCCGTTCCCTATGCTTCCTGATCCAGCCGCATCATATAGATACAGTTCGGTTTATCCACCTTGATGCCGGGCGCCTCCTGCAGGGAATACTTTTTCTCATAGCTGATCCGGTAGGAAAAGATATCGTTGGTATTGTTGTTCAACGTCAGATAATGCTGTTCATCCGGATAGATGGCGAGCATCTTCGGATAATCGCTGTTGACCTTCGTCTCGAACACCTGCGTGAGCATGCCCGTCTCCTGGTCGATCTCATAGCAGATCACCGTGTTGATGCCGGAGTTGCTGCAGAAAAGGTATCTGCCGCTCTTTGAGATCTCCATACCGGACGCCGCGCAGATATCCTCCTTGGTCGATATCGTATCGATCGTCTGGATCTTCTCGAATACCGGCTCCTCCTTCACCACGGAGTAACGGTAGACCTCCACGACATTCAGCAGCTCATAGAGGATATACGCGTATCTGCCGTCCCTCGAAAAACGGATCATACGCGGGGCGGATTCCATCGGTCCGCGGATGATGTCGATCAGCTTGAGCTTCCCGAACTGATAATCCACCTTGTAGATCTTGACCTGGTCGAGTCCGTTGTCTACCGCACAGAGAAATTTCTGATCCGGCGTCAGCTTGACACAGTCCACATGCGGAATGAAATTGCGCTGTGCAATGCTCCTGCCCATGCCCTTGTGGAACACGCCGTCCGCGATATCGCCGATGCCTCCGTCCGGAAGCAGACGCATCATGCTGACGCGCCCGTCGTGGTGTCCCCCCACGAACAGATAACGGTTCTCATCGTCCACCTCCACATAACAGCCGCGCATCCCGCCGATCCACTGCTTGTTGATCGGAACCAGATCGCCGTCTTTCTGCACGGCAAATGCCTCTACCCCCTCATCCGCGATAGAGTACAGGAATCTGTGATTCTTTGACACCACCAGATCCGAAGGGTTGTTGATCGGAACGACCTTGCGCTCCGTCATCTGCCCCTGCTCCACATCCACGTCATAGATATGGATCCCTACGCTGTTTTCATGGGTATAGGTGCCCACATACGCCACATATCTGTCCTGCTTCATCGACCTTCACCATCCTCCTCTTTTCTTCGCAAGATATCATACTGCTCCAGCGGCTCCCCGACGTCCACAAAGAGCGTCTGCTTCGGGTGCGGCGCGGACTCCATGTCCCTGCCGTCCTCATCGACGATCCGTCTCACCACAACGTTCCGGTCGGCTCCGCCCGGCGTCATGACCTCGATCCGCTCCCCGACGGAGAACTTATTGCGCTGTTCCACGCGGTAGAGTCCCTCGGCATTCCGCCCTTCAATGGTTCCAAGATAAGTATATTCCCTCACATAGGTGCTGTTGTCGTAAATCTGCGCCTCGTCCGACGGCTTTCCGAAAAAAAATCCCGTCGAAAACCGGCGATAGGTGCAATCGGACACCTGATCCATATACCACGGCAGCCGCTCCCGGTACAGCTCCCGCGATTGCAGGCAGTCATCGATCGCCTGCCGGTAGCTGCGCGCCACGGTCGCAACATAGAGGGCTGTCTTCATTCTACCCTCTATTTTAAAACTGTCAATACCCGCATCGAGCAATTCCGGAATATGTTCGATCATACACAGGTCTCTGGAATTGAACAAAAACGTCCCCCGCTCGTTTTCATACACGGGAAGATACTCGTTCGGACGGCTCTCCTCCACGACCGCGTATTTCCAGCGGCAGGGATGGGTACATGCACCCTGATTGGCGTCACGCCCCGTAAAATAATTGGACAGCAGACATCTCCCCGAATAGGAAATGCACATGGCGCCGTGGACAAACGTCTCGATCTCCAGCTCCTGCGGGATATGCTCCCGGATCTCCCGGATCTCCACCAGCGAGAGCTCCCTCGCCGAGACGACACGCTTTGCGCCCTGCGCATACCAGAACCGGTACGTCCCGTAATTCGTATTGTTCGCCTGCGTGCTGATGTGGATCTCCGTCCCGGGGCAGACCTCCCGCGCGATCGCAAACACGCCGGGATCCGAGATGATCAGCGCGTCCGGTCCCTGCTCCATCGCCGCCAGCTCCTCAAAGTAGCCGCGCACGCCGGCGAGATCCGCATTGTGCGCCAGAATGTTTGCCGTGACATACACCTTTACCCCGCGGGCATGTGCGAACGCGATGCCCTGCGCGATCTCCCCCATGGAAAAATTCTTTGCCTTTGCCCGAAGCCCGTATGCCTCTCCCCCGATGTACACTGCATCCGCACCGTACATCACAGCCACCTTCAGCACCTCCAGGCTGCTCGCCGGCAGCAGCAATTCCGGTCTCCTCATCACCCGCTCCCCTTCTCACATTTTACGCTGACCGCGATCCCGTCCCCCGCCGAGAGCAGCGAGGTCACAAGCTTCGGGTGGTGCGTCAGCTCGTACAGATATTCCCGCATCCTCTTATGGATCGTGCGGTCCCGCCTCGTCACAGCGAACCGCGACTCCAAAATATCTCCCTCCTGCAGCACATTGTCGGAGACGAGTACGGCGCCCTCCTCCATCAGCCGAAGGATCTCCGGCAAAAAATTGAGATACTGCCCCTTCGCGGCGTCCATAAAAACAAAATCGAACGGTCCGACCTGCTCGGGCAGCCGCTCTGCGGCATCTCCCTCCAGCAGCGTGATCTCATCCTCCCGCCCTGCCCTGCGGAAATTCTCACGCGCGGCTAAGATCCTCCTTCGATCGTGTTCGATCGTTGTGATACACGCGCCCTTTGGCGCATACTCTGCCATAAACAGTGCGGAAAAACCGACCGCCGTCCCCACCTCAAGGATGCGCATCGGTCTCTTCAGCACGAGCAGCAGCCTCAAAAAATTCTGCGTCTCCCTGCGGATGACCGGCACCTGGCAGCCAAGCGCCTCCCCCTCGATCTCATCCAAAAGCGGACTGTTCCCCGCATCCAGAGAACGGATGTAGGCAGCCAGACGTTCCTCCGCCGTCACGGCTGCTCTCCTTCGTCTGTTTCCTCCGTCCCGGATTCCTCTGTCTGACCGCTCTCTTCCTCCGTGTCCCCGGACTCTGTGTCCTCCTGTTCCTCGGGGACAGCCGCCATGACGACGATCATATCCTTTCCCGACATCGAGGTATTCAGCGTATAAATCCCCGGCTGGAGCTTCCCGGAATATGCGGACAGCTTCAACTGTGCAAAGAACAGCAGTCCGTCCCGGACCAGCCCCTCCTCCTCCAGCATGTTCCCAATCTCCATCTCGGACATATCGGATGTGACAGATACCACGACCTCTTTTCCCGGCGCATCGCTGACCGGCTCCTCTGTGAACACGCGGTAGCCAAAATCATAGCAGTATCTGCCGAGCTGAATGAGACCGACGACAACGGCGAGCGTCACCAATATGGAAAAACTGATACTGACAAATTTTAATATGATCCGGTTCCACTTCATGACATTCTACACTTCCATAATGATCGGCATGATCATCGGGCGCCTCTTGGTCTCCTTCCACACAAAATCCCCGAGGGAATCCTTAATCTCCGTCTTGATCTTGCCCCAGTCGGTAATCCCCTTGTCCATACAGTACTGCATCTTCTCGTCGAGGACGTTCTTCGCCTCCTCCATCAGGCTCTCCGCGCCGCGGACATACACAAAACCGCGGGAGACGATGTCCGGTCCCGCCAGAAGCTGCCCGGAGCCGCCCTCCAGGGTCATCACGACGATGATGATGCCGTCCTCCGCCAGGTGCTGGCGGTCGCGCAGCACGATGTTCCCGACGTCGCCCACGCCAAGTCCGTCCACCATGATCGCCCCTGTGTGGACCTTGCCTGTCACCTTCGCGCTCTCCTCATCCAGCTCCAGCACATCTCCGGAGGAGAGCAGGAATATGTTCTCCTTGCTGATGCCAAGCTCCTCCGCCACCTTCGCCTGCGCGATCAGATGACGATATTCTCCATGCACAGGAATCGCATACTTTGGCCGCACCAAAGAATAGATCAGCTTGATCTCCTCCTGGCAGGCATGTCCCGATACATGCACGTCCTGGAAGATCACGTTCGCCCCCTTCATCGACAGCTCGTTGATGATGCGGGAGACCGCTTTTTCGTTTCCCGGGATCGGGTTCGAGCTGAGCACGATCGTGTCGTTCGGCTTGATCGTCACCTTTCTGTGAATACCGCTTGCCATGCGCGAGAGCGCAGCCATCGCCTCCCCCTGGCTCCCGGTCGTGATCAGGACCGTCTGCTCGTCCGGATAATGCTTCAGCTCCTCGATATCGATCAGCGTGTTGTCCGGGATGTTGATGTAGCCGAGCTCGGACGCGATCCCGATGATGTTGACCATGCTGCGCCCCTCGACGACCACCTTGCGCCCATACTTGTACGCCGTGTTGATGATCTGCTGTACGCGGTCGACATTCGAGGCAAATGTCGCCACGATGATACGGCTGTTCTTATGATCGGCGAACAGCTCGTCAAACGTGCGCCCCACAGTCTTCTCAGACTTCGTAAAGCCCGGCCGCTCCGCGTTGGTGCTGTCGCACATCAGCGCCAGCACGCCCTTCTTTCCGATCTCCCCGAACCGCTGCAGATCGATCGCATCCCCGAACACAGGCGTGTAATCGACCTTAAAGTCACCCGTGTGTACGACCGTTCCCGCCGGGGAATAGATCGCCAGCGCCGCCGCATCCTGGATGCTGTGGTTCGTCTTGATGAACTCTACGCGGAAGCACCCCAGATTGATATGCTGCCCGTACCTGACGACCTTGCGCTTCACCTTGGTGAGCATATTGTTCTCTCTGAGCTTGTGCTCAATAATACCGTTTGTCAGCTTCGTGGAATAGATCGGCACGTTGATCTCCTTTAGCACATAGGGGATCGCCCCGATATGATCCTCATGCCCGTGCGTGATAAAAAATCCCTTGACCTTCTCCGCATTGTCCCGCAGATAACTGATATCCGGGATCACCAGATCGATCCCGTACATGTCGTCCTCCGGGAACGACAGACCGCAATCCACGACGATCATACTGTCTTCGTACTCAAAGGCAGTGATATTCATTCCGATCTGCTCAAGACCGCCCAGCGGTATGATCTTAAGCTTTGCATTTTTTTCTTTTTTCAAACCGTTACCTCCAAAATCTTAGTACGCAATATCTGCATCATCGATCAGCTCCGCAAAGATCCTTCCGACGGCGGAAAGCTCCGCATCGTCCTCCACCATCTCATAGATGGCTTCCTCGCGCTCCGTTCCGACCTCCTTCAGGATATACGCATCGCAGTCTCCGTCCTCCCGCTCTGTCACGAACAGGTATCTCATCCCGTTTACCTGAGTTTCCTCCACCACAAAAAATTCGAGTTCCTCCCCGGTATCAGGCTCGACAAACGTTATTTTTCCCATATATGCTCCATTTCTGTTCCTTTAGGATTCCCTTGGCAGAGAATCCAGATAGCCCTGCAATATGAACACAGCGGCGATCTCGTCCACATACTCTTTCCGCTTTTCGCGGCGGATGCCAAGCTCCATCATGTGTCGCTCTGCCGCCACAGTCGTCAGCCGCTCATCCCACAAAATGACAGGAAGCCCCGTGCGCCGCTCCAGCATCCGGGCAAACTCGCGCGTCTGCTCGCAGCGCTCTCCCTCCGTGTTGTTCATGTTCTTGGGATAGCCCAGCACGATGCGCCCGACCTGGTACTCCTGCGCGATTGCCTCGATCCGCGCCAGAGACTGCCGCAGCCGCTTTGCAGACTCCCTCCGTATGATCTCAAGCCCCTGTGCCGTAAGGTGCAGCTCGTCGCTGACTGCGACCCCGACCGTCTTGGCGCCGAAATCCAATCCTAAAATACGCATAACTCCCTATTCCCAATGATTGTTCCTGATATAGGCACGAAGTACCTCCTCCACCAGTTCGTCCCGCTCCACCTTCATGATCAGACTCCTTGCATTATTATGACTGGTGATATAGGTCGGATCTCCAGACATAATATATCCAACGATCTGATTGACCGGATTGTAGCCCTTCTCGGACAGCGCGCGATACACGATCGCAAGCACGTCGCTCACCCGAAGCTCCGGTTCCTTCTCCACTTTGAAATATTGTGTGTTATTGATATTCTGCATACCTGTCACGCCCTTATATCTGCCCGGAATGTCCAAAAGCATTGCTGTTTCTATTCTAATATAGATCGTCCCAAAATTCAACCTAAAGATTCGTCAGAAACGC
>CANRBT010000005.1 GCA_947628935.1 uncultured Roseburia sp.
TCGCATCGACGTGGACGACAACGGCACCATTACCGGACTGTTTTAAACCCTTGCAGAGAAAGGAGCGCTGAGGTATGGCACACATCATTGACGGGAAACAGATCTCGCAGGAGATCAGGGATGAGCTGAAAAAGGAGGTCGCCGCTCTGGCAGCTCAGGGACGGGAGGCGACGCTTGCCGTGATACAGGTCGGTACAGACCCGGCGTCCACGGTCTATGTGAACAACAAGAAAAAGGCGTGCGCCTATATAGGCATCCGCTCGCTTTCCTACGAGCTGCCGGAGGAGACGACGGAGGAGGAGCTGCTGACACTGATCCGGAAGCTGAACGCGGATGATACTGTGAACGGCATCCTAGTGCAGCTTCCCGTTCCCGGGCATATCCGTGAGGATGAGATCATCCGTACCATTGCTCCCGAAAAGGATGTGGACGGTTTTCACCCGCAGAATGTCGGAAAACTCCTGATCGGAGAGCCGGGCTTCTTACCCTGTACGCCGGCGGGCGTGATACAGCTTTTGAAACGTTCCGGGATCGAGATCGCCGGAAAGCACTGTGTCGTCGTCGGGCGCAGCAATATCGTCGGAAAGCCGATGGCTGTCCTGATGCTCCGTGAGAACGCGACCGTGACCGTGGCGCACTCAAAGACCAGGGATCTGAAGGCGCTGTGCCGGCAGGCGGACATTTTGATCGTTGCGATCGGGAAGCCGCGTTTCATCACTGCGGAGTATGTGAAGGAGGGTGCGGTCGTCATCGACGTCGGGATTCACCGCAATGAGGACAACAAGCTCTGCGGAGACGTCCTTTTCGAGGAGGTCAGTCCGCATGCCTCTGCGATCACACCCGTTCCGGGCGGAGTCGGTCCCATGACGATCGCCATGCTGATGGATAACTGCGTGGAATCCATGCGGAACGCAAACGCGTGATGTCTTTGCGGGAAAGAAATGTAGAGTGAGAGGATTTATGTTCCATGAAATGTGCAAAATGCGGGTCCGAGCTGCAGGCGGGCAAGGTCTATTGCCCCGTCTGCGGGGCAGAAGCGGTAGTCGTTTCGGATTATAGTGTTTTAGAGGACGATTATCTGCGCACACTCATCAAAGAAAAGGAAAAGCCCGAGGCGAAGCGCGGGAGCGCGCCTATGACCGGCGCGGCAAAAAAAAATTCCCGGCTTCCGCTGATCGTTGTCTGTGTGCTGCTCCTGGCAGGCATCGGAACGGGAGTCGCCGTCAAGATTTCCGTCGACCGGAAGCATGCCGGTTCCTATGATTATCAGATGGCAATGGCGGAACAGGCAATGGCGGAGCGGGACAGCGAGACGGCTCTGCGCTATTACAATACGGCGATGGCGCTCGCGCCGACCGATATCGCTGTGCGCCTTGCGCTCGCGGATATCTATCACGCGCAGAAGGATTACGACGCCGCCATCGAGCTGCTGCAGCAGGCAAGAGGGCTGGACGCGGCGAATCGGGCGGTTTACGAACGCCTGATCGCCATCTATGAGGAACAGAAGGATTACGAGAGCCTCCTTGCGCTCGCGGACGACGCGACGGATGCGTCCCTTGCGGAGCTGTTTGCCCCGTATCTCGTATCGGACCCTGTGATCTCTCCCGTGTCAGGTCTTTACCACAAGGCGACGGACGTCGTCATCGTTTCGCTGGACGGATGTGAGATCTACTATACCACGGACGGAAGCGACCCGGACACAGGCTCGCTGCGCTACGAGGACGGCATTTCCCTAAAGGACCCCGGAACCTATGAGATTCGGGCTGTCTGCGCCAATGAAAAGGGGATTTTAAGCGAGATCGTGAGCGCTTCCTATGAGATCGAATATCTGCCGCCCGACTATGCCGATGTCTACCCCGACGGAGGCAGGATCACGGAGGAGACCTTTGTGACGATCACGGCGAAGGACGGGTGTGACATCTATTACACATGGGACGGGACGGATCCCGCGCGGCAGTCTGCGCGGTATACGGAGCCGCTGGAGATTCCTGTCGGCAACACGGTTCTGTCCGTGCTCGTCATAGATCCCGCAACGGGCCTGGAGAGCGGAATTTACCGCACGAATTTCATTTATTACCCCTAGCTGCCGATAGGGGACGGAGCGTGTATACAGCATGAAGATCACGATACTTTGCGTGGGAAAGATCAGGGAAAAATTTTATCGGGAAGCCGTTGCGGAATACGCAAAGCGTCTGGGGCGCTACTGTAAGCTTGCGATCGTCGAGGTGGCGGACGAAAAGACGCCGGACGGGGCGGGAGCGGCTCTGGAAGAACAGATCCGGGAGCGGGAGGCGGAGCGGCTCTTTTCCCATCTGTCAAAATACCGGCGGGCGGGAGCGTTCATCTGCGCGCTTGCCATTGACGGAGAGATGCTCGATTCGGTCGAATTATCGGAAAGGATCCGGCAGCTTGGCATCAGAGGAACGAGCCATATCGTCTTTCTCATCGGCGGCTCGCTTGGCATGCCGGAGCGTCTTCTGCGCGAAGCGGATGTCCGCCTGTCCTTTTCCCGCATGACGTTTCCGCATCAACTGATGCGGGTGATTCTGCTGGAACAGCTCTACCGCGCCTGTCGCATTGCGAACGGGGAGCCCTATCACAAATGATCCGGATAGAAAAAAACTGTGCGGCATATCGCTATGCCGCACAGTTTTTGACTATGTAGAAGCCGTTATTTTGTGTAATCCCTCGAGTACAGCTCCGTTCCGTCCGGATTCAGAAACACCATACGAATGACGATGCCCTCTGTGCTCGTCTCGCTCTGCAGCTGATCCGTCAGCTCGGAAAACTGTGTTTCATAGCTGTCAAACTGGCTGTCTGCAGTCGTCTTAAGCGCGTTCAGGCTGTCCTCGTCGGTCGGGAATGCCTCCGTCATCGTGTACTTGTAAACAAGGACATTGGAATCCTCCACAACGATGTCCATCGAGATCCCGGTAGACTCGACCGATGCGTTCGCCTGATCCAGCATGGTCTGAAACTCGCTCTGATTCTGGCTGTACCACTCGTCCAGCGTCGGCTTGCTGCCGCATCCGATCATTGCAAGCCCCATCACGAGCACCATCAGCGCTGCCAACATGGTGGAAATGTTTCTTTTCATCTCATTATCCTCCCTAAACAATTTTTCGACCGTCGCCTCTGCGACGATCACGCAACGTCATTACTATAGTACCAAACCGGAAACCTTGTCAACAAAAATATTTATTTGTGCGTATTTCTAAAAAAACAGACTATGGTATAATAAATGACATGGAGGTGACCGTTATGAGGATGTATGATCTGATCCTGAAAAAAAAGCGGGGCGAGGCTCTCTCCACAGAGGAGATCCGCTATATGATCCGTGGCTTTACAGAGGGCTCGATCCCGGACTACCAGATGTCCGCCATGATGATGGCGATCTGCTTTACCGGCATGACAAGGCAGGAGACCGTCGACCTGACCCTCGCGATGCGCGACAGCGGTGACAGGATGGATCTCTCCGGCATTGCGGGCATCAAGGTGGACAAGCACAGCACAGGCGGCGTGGGAGATAAGACGTCCCTGGTCCTGGCGCCGTTAGCGGCATCCCTCGGCGTCCCGGTCGCAAAAATGTCAGGCCGCGGACTGGGGCATACGGGCGGGACGATCGACAAGCTGGAATGCTTCCCGGGCTTTACGACCGCGCTCACGGAGGAGGTCTTCCTCCACAATGTCAACACCATCGGCATTGCGATCGCAGGACAGACGGCGGATCTCGCACCCGCCGACAAGAAGCTCTATGCGCTGCGGGACGTGACGGGCACCGTCGATCAGATGTCCCTGATCGCAAGCTCCATCATGAGCAAGAAGCTTGCCTCCGGCAGCGACGCGATCGTGCTGGACGTCAAGACCGGAAACGGCGCCTTTATGAAGACCATAGAGGATGCCAGAGCGCTCGCCGAGGCGATGGTGAGCATCGGAACGATGGCGGGGAAGCGGACCGCCGCCGTCATCACAGATATGGACCAGCCGCTCGGATATGCCGTGGGCAATTCCCTGGAGGTCATCGAGGCGATCGACACGCTGCGCGGGGAGGGTCCGGAAGATCTGCGCGAGGTCGTATTTGCGCTCGGATCCGTCATGCTGCAGCTTGCGGGGAAGACCTCGGACGGCGCCGCAGCGCGCCGGATGCTGGAGCATGCGATCGCCGACGGCTCGGCGCTTCGAAAGCTCGCGGAATTTGTCGGGGCGCAGGGAGGCGATCCTGCCGCCGTGTACGACACCTCGCTGCTGCCAGCCGCATCGGACACGCTGACCGTGACGGCGGAGCGGGACGGCTATGTGCAGCGCATCCTTGCGGAAGAGATCGGGATCGCCTGTATGAGCCTCGGCGGCGGAAGGGAGACGAAGGAGAGCGCGATCGACCTGTCGGCAGGCATCGTTCTGAAAAAAAAGAACGGCGATCCCGTGCGGACGGGGGATCCGCTCGCCGTCCTTTACGGGAACGACGCCGCGAGGCTCGCACGCGCCGCAGAGCAGGTCCGCGCCGCCTGCAAGATCGGGCAGACGAGACCGGCGCATGTGCCCGTCGTCCGGGAATACATCGATACCGTGAATAAGAAAACGTCGATCTTCATATAGTGATATATGAAAAGAAATCGCAGTCAAACGCCAGAGCCGCCAGTCTCTCTGCGCGAAAAAATGGTAACAAGCTTAGAGCTTCCCAGGGACCTGATGCTGGGCGCGGCAGTGCTCACAGTCACAGGGCAGAGGGAGGCATTGATCGCAAATTATAAAGGGATCCTGGAATACGAGGATTCCTTTATACGGGTTCAGACAAAAAATTGCAGGATTCGGATCTCCGGCGCCCGCCTTGCAATTGATTATTATACGAACGACGAGATGAAGATCACAGGGCACATTGACGCGATACAGTATGAGAGTTAGCCGCAGATGATCCTGTCCATGATCAAATATGTTCAGGGATATGTCCATGTCAGGCTGACCGGATATGCGCCGGAGCGCTTCCTGAACCTTTGCGGCAGCCATGAGATCCTCATCTGGAACCTGACGCCCTGTGAGGACGGCTATCTGTTCTGCGTGAGCGTAAAGGGCTTCCGCCGTCTTAAGCCGCTCCTGAAAAAAACGCGGACGCAGATCCGCATCATACGGCGTGTCGGATTGCCGTTTGCAACGTACCGCTACCGGAAACGCAAGCTGTTCGTCATCGGGCTGATCCTTTTTGGTGCGCTGCTCTATGATCTCTCTACCTATATCTGGAATATTGAGATCAACGGAAACTCGTACCTCTCCGACGAGACGGTTCTGGATTTTCTCGCGCAGGAGGGGAGCACCTTCGGAACCAAAAAGGACAGCATTCAATGCCAGGAATTGGAGGAAGCGCTGCGCAGCCGTTATGGCGAGGTGATCTGGACGTCCATCAAGATCTACGGCACGAAGCTGACGGTAGACATTCAGGAAAATCTTCTGCCGGAGGAGGAATATGAAAAAAAAGAAGACACGGTCTATGACATCGTAGCGGCGAAGGACGGTGTGATCTCCGACATGGTCACGCGCAGCGGCACGCCGCTCGTGGCGGAGGGAGATACCGTGGCGGCGGGGGACGTGCTTGTCTCCGGACGTCTGGAGATCAGGGACGACAGCGGCGAGGTCGCCGATTATCTCTACCGCAGCGCGGACGCCGATATCACGGCAAGGGTGTCCTACTCCTACCGGGATGTCATTCCGGCGGACTATACGGAGCAGACCGCGACGGGAGAAGAAGCCACACATGACACGCTCCTGTTCGGTTCCTTTTCTCTGGGCAATCCCTTTTTTGAGGATCCCTATGAGAAGAGCCTGATGACCTCCGATACCGTCCAGCTCCATCTGGCGGACAATTTTTATCTTCCGGTCTGGCTTGTAAGGGAACGCTATCAGGAGCTTCGGGAGACCCCCCGGACGCACACGGAGGAGGAAATCCGGCAAATTGCAACAAAGAATTTTCACAATTATCTGGAAGATTTGGAAGAAAAAGGTATTCAAATCCTGACAAAAAATGTTATTATTAAGAGAACGGGTGGAGACTATGTGGTGAGCGGGACCCTGGAAGCCTGTGAATCCATCGTTTCTTACCGGCCGACAGAGACAGGCGAAATCACAGGTGAGGAGAATCAGGACACAGATGAGTCTGACTGAGATCGCGTTAAACATTCCGGCTGACCATTTGGCGAATGTCTTTGGTCAGTTTGATTCTTATATCAAAAAAATAGAGCGCACCCTGGGCGTGACCGTGATCGTGCGGGACGGGAGCGTGAAGCTCCTCGGCGGGGAGCGCGAGTGCAAAAGGGCATCGGAGGTCTTCCGGCAGCTCTCAGAGCTCTCAGCGCGGGGCAACGTCATCACGGAGCAGAACGTGAATTACGCGCTCGCGCTGGCGATGGACGAAGCTGAGGAGTCCGCCTCCGCCCTTGTAAAGATCGACAGCGACTGTATCTGCCACACTGTGAACGGAAAGCCGGTAAAGCCTAAGACGCTGGGGCAGAAACAGTATGTGGACGCCATTCGGGAAAAGATGGTCGTCTTCGGCATGGGACCTGCGGGAACAGGCAAGACCTATCTCGCGATGGCAATGGCGATCACGGCCTTTCGGGATGAGCAGGCAGGCAGGATCATACTGACGCGCCCCGCCATCGAGGCGGGAGAGAAGCTGGGCTTTCTGCCCGGCGATCTGCAGAGCAAGGTCGATCCCTATCTGAGACCGTTGTATGACGCGCTGTACCAGATCATGGGGGCGGAGAGCTTCCAGCGGAACCTGGAAAAGGGGCTGATCGAGGTCGCGCCGCTCGCCTACATGCGGGGGCGGACACTGGACAATGCATTTATCATACTGGACGAAGCGCAGAACACGACTCCGGCTCAGATGAAAATGTTTCTGACACGCATCGGCTTCGGCTCCAAGGCAGTGATCACAGGCGATGCAACCCAAAAGGATCTGGCTCCCGGCACGCCTTCGGGGCTGGATGTCGCGATCCGTGTGCTGCGCCATATGGATGAGATCGGGATCTGCGAGCTGACGAGTCAGGACGTGGTGCGCCATCCCGTCGTACAAAAGATCGTAAAGGCTTACGAGGACTACGAGAAGCGCAGCCGGCGCGAACCGCATCCCGCACACGGCAGGGATGCGGCGAAAGAGAACAGAAGCAGGAGAACAGGGAGATGAAAGAGCGTTTTGTGGCAAGGCGGGTACTGAATATTGTGATGCTGCTGCTCGTGACGCTTTTGGGGACGTTGCTCCTCTCCATGCGCTATGAGCGGTATTGGGACGAGCAGCTGGTATATCTGCTGCTGGATGCGATCTTTTTTGCCGTGCTCTGGTTCGGGCTGGAGCTGCTGCGCGCCAGGCGCGGCATCGCATCCAACAGGGAGTCTACGTTCCGCCGGGTGCTGATCGGCTACATGCTTTCGTGGGGCATTCTTCTGGCGGGCTCCTTTTTGCCGGAGTTTCTCAAGCCGGCGCTTCTGATCGCCATTGTCATGGGGGTCTTCGGGACACTGGAAATTTCCGTGACGGTCGGGATCTATGTCAGTTCCATGCTGATCCTCATATCGGAGGGAAGCATGCAGGAGTTGGTGTTCTGCTGCCTCATGACGCTGCTCGGCAGCATGCTCGCGGAGGCGGCGGACCGCAAAAGCCTTGCGCTTTGGTACGAGCTGATCCTGTTGTCTGTGTCAACGGCAATGCCGGGATTGTTCTATTATCTTACCTACCGCGAAGCCCGTATCGCCTGGCTGCTCTTTGGAGCGCTGGAGGGGCTTGTGATTGACTTTTTATTTTTAATGTTTTATCCGAGGCTGGCGGCTTTAAAAAACGGAGAGATCTCCAATCTCCTGGAGGATATCCTGGATCCCGCTTATCCGCTGGCGCATGAGCTGTACAATTTTTCCCCTGCGGACTATGCGCATGCGCAGCGCGTCTCCAGCCTGTCCGCGCGATGCGCGGCGCTCGTCGGAGCGGACGAAGCGGTATGTGCGGCGGCGGGCTTTTATTACCGGATCGGCGTCATGGAGGGCGGCGCCATCGCCGCGAACGGGGTGCGCATGGCGCAGAAGGACTGCTTTCCGGAGGCTGTCATCCGCATCATCGGCGAGTATAACGGGGATCTGGAGCTCCCGTCCACCATCGAATCGGCGATCATACATATGGTAGACGCCATTGTCAAAAAGATGGAGGTGTTCGACGCGGAGACGATCGCAAACAGCTGGAACAAGGATATGGTCATCTACCAGACCCTGAACGATTTTTCCGCGAAGGGATTATACGACAGATCGGGGCTCAGTATGAATATGTTCTTAAAGATCCGGGAATATCTGGTACATGAGGAGGCGTTGGTGTGAGTCTCAGAATAGAAAAAGAGGTCGAGGTGACGTTTGATTTTGACGCGGATGCGCTGGCGGCGGAGGTCGTATCGTTCGCGCTCTCGCACGAGTCGTTTCCCTACGAGGCGGAGGTGGGGCTTACCCTGACGGATGATGCGGGGATCCGGGAGATCAACCGGAGCTGCCGCGGGCTCGACACAGCGACGGATGTCCTTTCCTTCCCCATGCTTTCCTACGGGACAGCGGGAGATTTCTCTGCATTGGAGGATTCCTATGGGGGCAACTTCAATCCGGACACGGGGGAGATCCTGCTGGGGGACATCGTGATCTCGGTCGATCATGTACATGCGCAGGCAAAGGAGTACGGGCACAGTGAGCGCAGGGAATTTGCGTTTCTCATTGTCCACAGCATCCTCCATCTGCTCGGGTACGACCATATGGAGCAGGAGGATGCCTCGCTCATGGAGGACAAGCAGGAGAACATCCTTGAGGCAATGCACATCCTGCGGGACTAGGGGATTATTTTTATGGAAAAAAAGAAAAAGAAAAGCAGCTCCAGCTTCCTGGTACAGGGCTCGATCCTGGCGGCTGCCTCCATGATCAGCCGCGTCATCGGACTGATCTACCGGGTTCCGCTTGAAGACATTATCGGCGATTCCGGAAACAATTATTACGGAACCGCATACCGCATTTACAATATCCTGTTGATCATTTCGTCCTACAGCCTGCCGCTCGCGGTCTCAAAGCTGATCTCCGCGAACATCACGCAGGGCAGGAGGCGCAATGTCTACCGGATCTTAAAGTGCGCGATGATCTTCGGCACGGTGACCGGTACCACGGCGGCGCTCATCCTGTTTTTTGGCGCGGAATTCATCACGGAGACGCTTCTCTTGACGCCGCTCGCCATCTTTGCCGTGCAGACCTTGGTGCCGGTCCTTCTGATCGTTGCGATCCTGGGCGTTATGAGAGGCTTTTTCCAGGGGCTCGGCACGATGATACCGAGTGCGATCTCACAGATCTTAGAGCAGATCGTACACGCCGTCGTGAGCATCTGGGCTGCATACCTTCTGGTGTCCTACGGGGCGCGTGCGGGCGCGGTCGTGGGACAGCAGGACGAGTATGCGGCCGCCTACGGCGCTGCGGGCGGCACGCTCGGCACGGGCGCCGGCGCCCTGGCAGCGCTGCTGTTCGCGACCTTTGTGCTTTTCGTCTATCTGCGCCCGTTCAGGCGGCGGATGAAGCGGGAGAGGAGTGCGAACGTGGATTCCTACGGCTCCATCATGAAGCTTCTGATCATCACCATCGTCCCGGTGCTGTTGTCGACAACGATCTACAACTGCAACTCCATCATTGACGACGCCGTGTTCAAGCACATTGCCAGCTATCAGGGCTATTCCGGCTCCCAGTACGGCGTGTGGAGCGGGATCTACTCGGGAAAATACCAGCTTCTGCTGAACATCCCGATGTCCATTGCGAGCGCGATGGCAGCCTCCTCCGTCCCCGCCCTCACGGCGGCATTTGCCGCGGGAAAACGCGGGGAGGCAAAGCGCCAGATCCGCAATGCGACGCGCTTTATCACAGTCATCGCCTTTCCGAGCGCTGTGGGCATGGGAGTGCTTGCGTCTCCCATCATGCAGCTCGTGTTTGACGACAGCTCGGAGGTGGCGGCACGGATCATGCAGACAGGAGCGGCTGCCATTCTCTTTTTCACCCTCTCGACCCTGACGAACGGCGTCCTGCAGGGGATCAACCGTATGAAAGAGCCGATCAAAAACGCACTGGCTGCACTGTTTCTGCATCTGCCTGTGCTGGTCGGGCTGATGCTCCTGCTGGACTGGCATATTTACGCCGTCGTGATCGCGAACGCATCCTTTGGTCTGATCATGTGCGTGCTGAACGCGCGTTCCATCCGCAGGTACATCGGCTACCGGCAGGAGGTGCGCAGGACCTTTCTCGTGCCCGCCGTCTCGTCCGCGGGCATGGGGATCGCGGTATGGCTCGTCTACCGCCTGTTCGAGTACCTGCTGCGGAGCAATGCGATCGCGACGATCGTTGCGATCGCGTGCGGCGTTGCTGTGTACGGCGTGCTCCTGCTGTTGTTGAAGGGTCTGACAGAGGAGGAGCTTTCGCGTTTCCCGAAGGGGAGGGCGATCGCTTCCCTCGCAAAAAAACTGCATCTGCTGTAGCGCACCGCGTTGTCTGATGTATAAAACGGCAGAAAATGACAGAACCTATCCCTATCATGATATGCGGCTGATCCGCTTTCTGAGGGGGCATGCCGCAGTGGGAGGCGGACATGAAAAAAACGACGGGGATCTGTTTTCTTGCCATTGTGCTTGCTCTGGGAGCGGCGGGAGGGTATGCGCTCCTGCGGCATGTGCCGCAAATCGGACCCAAAGCGCCGGAGCTTCTTCTGGCGACCGAGGAGGACGCTCAGGAGGTGCCCGACGCCCTGGAGATCATGAAGATCCAGGAGCCGTACCGCTATGTGCTCCAGGAGAAGGACGGCGTCCTGGTCGTCTATGAGTACGACGGGGAAACGGTCCGCATGGAGACAGGCATACAGACGCAGGGGTTCGACGACGCGACGAGGCTTTTACTGCGGCAGGGCATCCATGTGAAAAACGACGAGGAGCTTTATGATCTGCTGGAGAGCTATTCCAGCTGAGCGCCGTCCTTTGCCGCATCTCACCTAAGGCGATCCATATCATTGAAAGTTTTGGAAAGTTATGCTATAATCGCGTCTGTAAAGATCGACCATCGCAAGAAACCAGTACAAAGGGATTCGTTCATGATAACGACAGATGTGACCGTCATCGGCGGAGGCGCCGCGGGATTACTGGCCGCGATCACAGCGGCCGGATGCGGTGCGAGGACCACTTTGATCGAGCATATGGACCGCGTGGGCAAGAAGCTGCTTTCCACAGGCAACGGACGGTGCAACTACACCAATGCCATGCAGGACATCTCCTGTTACCGGGGAGAATGCCCTGCATTTGTCTTGCCTGTTTTTGCGCAGTTCGGGCACGAGGAGACCGTCGCATGGTTCCGTGAGCTGGGCATCTGGCCAAAGACGCGGGGCGCGTATTTTTATCCGGCAAGCGACCAGGCAGCTTCCGTTTTGGACGTCCTGCGCATGGAATGCGCCTACCGGCGCGTAGATCTTCACACGGGCTGTCATCTGTCAGCCCTGAAAAAAGACAAAAAATACTGGCAGGTTTCGACATCGCAAGGCGCAATTTCGACCAAAACCGTCATTTTTGCCACGGGTCTTCTCGCAGCGCCGAAAACGGGGAGCGACGGAAGCGCTATTCCATATATTGAAGGGCTTGGACACCATTTCATAGATATTGTGCCGGCGCTGGTGCAGCTGCAGGGGAAGCAGTCATTTTTCAGATCGCTTGCAGGAATACGTGCAGAAGCGCTCATTTCCCTGCAGATCCAAAATGGGCATTTTTCACCAGGCGAGGCATCGGCGGGGGAGGAGACGGTCTACCGGGAGCAGGGGGAGCTCCAACTGACGGACTTTGGCATCTCCGGGATCCCGGTCTTTCAGCTCAGCCGCTTTGCGACGCGGGCGCTTTCGCAGAAGCGTCGGGTGACGGCGTTGATCGACTTCCTTCCCTCTGTGACCAGGGAGGAGACCCTGGCGCTCCTCGCCGCGCGATTCGGCGGACAGGCGCACGGCAAGACCGCGCAGGAGGCGCTGGTCGGGCTGTTCCACAAAAAGCTGGGGGAGGTTCTGTTAAAGGAGGCGGGGATCCCGCTGCATCTTCCGGCAGCGCAGGTGTCCGCCGCCGACCGGGAGCGGCTGACGGAGCAGATCAAACGGCTCCGGGTCGATATCATCGGGAGCAAAGGCATGGACGCGGCGCAGGTATGTGCGGGCGGTGTGGACACCCGCGAGGTGGACCCTGCGACGCTGGAGTCAAAGCTCGCGGGCGGCATCTACTTTGCGGGCGAGGTGCTGGACATCGACGGCGCCTGCGGAGGCTACAACCTGCAATGGGCATGGTCGAGCGGCTACGTCGCCGGGAGCCACGCGGCGGCTGCCGCGCTGGGAGCTCCCTTCGCGGCAGGGAAAGGAACTACATAAGCATGCAGGGCGATATCATACGAATCAATCAGATCAGGCTGTCTGTCGGGGCGTCCGAGACGCAGCTTGTGCAAAAGATCTGCCGGAGGCTTTGCTTAAAGCCGGACCAGATCCGGTCCTGGCGGATCGTCAGAAAATCCATTGACGCGAGGAAAAAGCCGCAGCTGTTTGAGGTCTATACCGCAGATGTGGAGGTGACGGAGTTCTCCCGTGTCAAGCGTCTGATCGACGGAAAAAACATTCTGTTGATCGACGAGCCTCCCTACGCGCTTCCCGCCTGCAAAAGCGTCTCCCAAAAAACGGCTCCGGTCATCGCAGGGGCGGGACCTGCCGGTCTCTTCTGCGCCTATGCGCTGACGCTGGCAGGACTTCCCGCCGTCGTGGTGGAGCGCGGGAAGTCTGTGGAAGAGCGCACCGCGGACGTGACGAACTTCTGGCAGAACGGCGTGCTCGACCCGTCCTCCAACGTACAGTTCGGAGAGGGCGGAGCCGGCGCTTTCTCGGACGGAAAGCTCAACACGCTCGTGAAGGATCCCCGGGGCAGGAATCGCTTCGTGCTGGAGACGTTCGTCACATTCGGCGCGCCGGAGCGGATCCTCTATGAGAGCAAGCCGCATATCGGAACGGATATCCTCTCGGGGGTCATCCGGGGCATGCGCGTCTGGATGCAGGAGCGCGACACCCGCTTTCTGTTTTCCCGCTGCATGACCGATTACGAAGTCGTGGGCGGAAGCGTCTCTGCCGTGCTGCTCGACGGCGGGGAACGGATCCCGACCGGCTGTCTGGTGCTCGCCGTCGGGCACAGCGCGCGGGACACCTTCCGCATGCTGTATGAGAAGGGACAGCTAAAGATGACGGCAAAGGCGTTCGCGGTCGGTCTGCGCGTGGAGCATCCGCAGAGAGAGCTGGATCTCCTGCAATACGGGGAGTGGTATGCCGGAAAGCTCCCGGCAGCCTCCTATAAGGTCACGGCAAAGGTCTCCGGGGCTCTGTCGCAGCGGGGCGTCTATTCCTTTTGCATGTGTCCGGGCGGCTATGTCGTCAACGCCTCCTCCGAGCCGGGGCGGCTCGCGGTAAACGGAATGAGCTACTCCGGGCGGAACGGCGCGAACGCAAACAGCGCCGTCATTGTGTCCGTGACGCCGGAGGATTTCTCCGGGGAGGACGCGCTGGCGGGGGTGCGGTTCCAGGAGCGGCTCGAGGAACGCGCTTTTTTGTTGGGAAACGGAAGGATCCCACAGCAGCTGTTCGGAGATTTCTGCGCGGGGCGTCCTTCGACCTCCTACGGAGCCTTTGTCAGCGCCACAAAGGGGGACTCCGTCCTGACCAATCTGCGCGGGCTGCTGCCGCATGCGCTGGAGGAGGCGTTCATCGCAGGCATGCATCGGTTCGCGCGCCCGCTTCCGGGCTTTGACCGCGGGGATGCGATCCTGTCCGGTGTGGAGAGCAGGACCTCCTCCCCCGTGCGGATCGCGCGCGACGAGCAGCTTCAGGCGTCGGTGAAAGGGATCTATCCCTGCGGAGAGGGCGCCGGGTATGCAGGCGGCATCATGTCTGCAGCCATGGACGGGCTAAGGGTCGCGGAGGCGATCCTGCAGACGCAATAGAAATATACAGAAATCGAGGAGAGAGCAGTGGCTGAATTTACACCGATGATGCAGCAATATCTGCAGACCAAGGAGGAATACAAGGATTGCATCCTCTTTTACCGGCTGGGAGATTTTTATGAGATGTTTTTTGACGACGCGCTCCTGGTCTCCAAGGAGCTGGAGCTGACCCTGACCGGGAAGAGCTGCGGCGCCGAGGAGCGCGCCCCGATGTGCGGCGTGCCGTTTCACGCGGCGGAGGGCTATATCAACAAGCTGGTCGCCAACGGGCACAAGGTAGCGATCTGTGAACAGATGGAGGATCCCAAGCTTGCCAGAGGGCTGGTCAAGCGCGAGGTGATCCGCATCGTCACGCCGGGCACGAACTGCGACATGCAGGCGCTCGATGAGACAAAGAACAACTATCTGATGTGCATCGTCTATTTTGGCGACCGCTACGGCATTTCCATCGCGGATGTCTCCACGGGGGATTTCTATGTGACCGAGGCGGATTCCGAGCGCAGGATGTGGGATGAGATTTACAAATTCTCCCCGACGGAGATCGTCTGCAACGAGAGCTTTTACATGAGCGGCATTGACCTGGAAGAGATGCGCCATCGACTGAAGATTACAATTTATGCGCTCGACACCTGGTATTTTGGAGAGGAGCTTGCGGAGACGACGCTGAAGGAGCACTTTCATGTGAAAAGCATGACGGCGCTCGGCTTGTCGGATTACGACTGCGGACGCATCGCGGCAGGCGCCCTGCTGAAATATCTCTATGAGACGCAGAAGAACGGTTTGGATAACATTCTGGCGCTGCATCCTTACGCGATCGGCAAGTACATGATCATCGACAGCGCCACCAGACGGAATCTGGAGCTGGTCGAGACCATGCGGGAAAAACAGAAGCGCGGATCGCTGCTTGGGGTGCTCGACCGGACGAAGACCGCCATGGGGGCAAGGCTTTTGCGCACCTATGTGGAACAGCCGCTCATCGACCGGAAGGAGATCGAGCAGCGGCAGGAGGCGATCCGGGAGCTGAATGACCGGATCATCACGCGGGAGGAGCTGCGGGAATACTTAAATCCGATCTATGACCTGGAACGGCTCGTCACGCGTGTGACCTATCTCACGGCGAATCCGCGCGATCTGATCGCCTTCCGCAATTCGATCGAGATGCTGCCGCCGATCCGCGCGCTGCTGGGGGAATTTCACGGCGCGCTGCTCTCCGGCATTCTTGCGGACATCGACCCGCTGGAGGAGCTGTTTGCGCTGATCGATTCCGCGATCATCGAGGACCCGCCTGTTTCCGTGCGGGACGGCGGTCTGATACGCGAGGGCTACAACGAGGAGGTCGACCGCTACCGGAACGCCAAGACAGAGGGAAAGACATGGCTTACGGAACTCGAGGCGAAGGAGCGGGAGAAGACGGGCATCAAGAACCTCAAGATCAAGTACAACAAGGTGTTCGGCTATTATCTGGAGGTGACCAACTCCTATAAGGACCTTGTCCCGGATTATTTTACGCGCAAACAGACGCTCGCCAATGCGGAGCGCTACATCACGCCGGAGTTAAAGGAGCTGGAGGACATGATCCTCGGAGCGGAGGACAAGCTGACGGCGCTGGAATACGATCTGTTCTGCGAGGTGCGCGCAAGGATCGCGGCGGAGGTGATGCGCATCCAGAAAACGGCGAAGGCGGTCGCGGCGCTGGACGTGTTTGCCTCGCTCGCCGTCGTCGCGGAGCAGAACCGTTACTGTTGTCCGCTGATCCGCGAGGACGGCGTCATCGACATCAAAAACGGCAGACACCCGGTCGTGGAAAAGATGATCCCAAACGATATGTTCATCGGGAACGATACCTATCTGGACAATGACAAAAACCGCATTTCGATCATTACCGGTCCCAATATGGCGGGGAAATCGACCTATATGCGGCAGACGGCGCTGATCGTTCTGATGGCTCAGATCGGCAGCTTTGTCCCGGCATCCTCCGCCGCCATCGGCATTGTGGACCGGATCTTCACGCGCGTGGGCGCCTCCGACGACCTCGCCAGCGGGCAGAGCACCTTTATGGTGGAGATGAACGAGGTCGCCAATATCCTTCGGAACGCGACGGCAAACTCCCTGCTCATCCTGGATGAGATCGGCCGCGGGACCAGCACCTACGACGGGCTCGGCATCGCCTGGGCAGTGGTCGAACATATCAGCGATCCGAAGCTGCTCGGGGCAAAGACCCTGTTCGCCACGCATTATCACGAGCTGACGGAGCTGGAGGGAAAGCTCGACAGCGTAAACAATTACTGCATCGCGGTCAAGGAAAACGGCGACGACATCGTATTCCTCCGCAAGATCGTCAGGGGCGGCGCCGACAAGAGCTACGGCATACAGGTCGCGAAGCTTGCCGGCATCCCGGATTCCGTCACGGCGCGCGCCAGGGAGATCGTGGAGGAGCTGAGCGCGAACGATATCGCAGACGCGGCGAAGAAACTGACGCCCGGGCCGAAGGCGGAGGAGACCCGTTCCACCGGGAGGAAAAAGCGGCTTGACGAGGTCGATCAGCTGCAGATGTCTCTGTTCGATACGGGAACGGACGAGGAGATCCTTACGGAGCTCCGCGACACGGATCTTGGCAATCTGACGCCGATCGAGGCGCTGAACAAGCTGTATGAGCTGCAGAACAGGCTAACATGCCGCTGGAGGTAGGACATGCCCGAAATTACATTGTTGAGTCAGGAAACCATTGACAAGATCGCGGCAGGGGAAGTCGTCGAGCGTCCGTCCTCCGTCGTGAAGGAGCTGGTGGAGAACGCGATCGATGCGCAGGCGACCGCGATCACAGTGGAGATCAAGGAGGGCGGCATCTCCCTGATCCGGATTACGGACAACGGCTGCGGCATCGCGCACGAGCAGGTGCCGTTAGCGTTTCTGAGACATTCCACCAGCAAGATACGGAGCGCGGAGGATCTCCTTTCCGTCCGTTCCCTGGGCTTTCGCGGAGAAGCGCTCTCGAGCATTGCCGCCGTCTCCCAGGTGGAGCTGATCACCAAGGAGGTTTCTGCCGTTACCGGTACGCGCTATGTCGTGGAGGGCTCGAAGGAAAAAGAATATGAGGAGATCGGCGCACCGGACGGCACGACGTTCCTTGTGCGCAACCTCTTTTACAATGTTCCCGCGCGACGCAAATTTTTAAAGACGGCGCAGACGGAGGGCGGCTATATCGCAGACCTGGTGGAGCGGCTTGCCCTGTCGCACCCCAACGTCTCCTTCAAATTCATCAGCAACGGGCAGACGAAGCTGCACACCTCGGGCAGCTCCAACGAAAAGGATATGATCTACCACATCTATGGCAGAGATATCACTGCGGCACTGATTCCCATTGACACCGGGACGGAGCTGTTCTCGATCCGCGGCTTTCTCGGAA
This sequence comes from uncultured Roseburia sp., assembly GCA_947628935.1. Taxonomy (GTDB): domain Bacteria; phylum Bacillota; class Clostridia; order Lachnospirales; family Lachnospiraceae; genus Roseburia. The sequence continues at coordinate 17,444 of CANRBT010000005.1, forward strand.
AACCCGTGATCTCACGCGGGAACCGGAATTATGAGAATTATTTTGTCAACGGGCGTTATATCAGAAGCTCACTGATCGCAAAGGCGATCGAGGAAGCCTATAAGGGGCTCATCATGCAGCGCCAATATCCGTTCTGCGTGTTGTATGTCACGGTCGATGCGGCATTGCTGGACGTCAATGTCCATCCGACGAAAATGGAGCTCCGCTTTTCCGACAACGAAGCCTTTTATCGGTCGTTATACGACGTCCTGCGAAAGACGCTGACCCATCGGGAGTATATCCCGGAGGTTCCCGCGGGGGAAGAAAAAAAGCAGTCTCGTCCGCCCGTCTCCCCCCAGGCGCCGGAGCCCTTTGAACAGCGGCGGATCCAAAACCTGCGCAGCGCTGTGGCGGCGGACAGCCCCTATGAGCCCAGATACTCCCAAAGCGAGCCCTCCAACCTGAACGTGTTTGAAAAGCTGCTCGCCCGCAGCGAACCGGCGCCCGCCGGACAAACACAGAAAGCCGATGCCGTGCGGGAGGCAGGCTCCTACAAAGCGAAGGAGCTCCCCGGCGGTCAACAGGAACTCCCCGGCGGTCAACAGGAGCTCCCCGGCGGCCAACAGGAGCTTTTCCATACGGAAAGCGGCTTTCTCACCCCGGAGGCTGTCAAAAAGCGCCGCATCATCGGTCAGCTTTTCGACACCTACTGGCTGATCGAATACGGGGATAAACTTTTTATCGTAGACCAGCACGCAGCGCATGAAAAAGTCCTCTATGAGCGGACGATGGAGCGCGTGAAAAACAGACGGTTCGATTCCCAAAACATCAGCCCGCCCGCCGTGCTGACCTTAAGTCCGCAGGAACAGGAAACGCTGGAACGCTGCCGGGAGCAGATCGAGCAGTTCGGCTATGAGATCGAGCCGTTTGGCGGCAGGGAATACGCCGTCACAGCCGCTCCGGCAGACTTTGAATCCATTGACAAGGGAAGCATGCTCCTGGAACTCCTCGACGATCTGGCAGGCTTCGGGCAGGAGCGCACACCGGAGCTGATCCTGGAAAAGATCGCTTCCATGTCCTGTAAGGCTGCCGTCAAGGGCGGGAACCGTTTGAGCCGTCAGGAGGCGGAGCATCTTCTCAACGAGCTGCTCGACCTGGAAGACCCGTATCACTGTCCGCATGGAAGACCGACGATCATATCCATGAGCAGATATGAGATCGAAAAGAAATTCAAACGGATCATTTAGAGGATAAGACCATGGAACAAAGACCACTTGTCATACTGACCGGTCCCACAGCAGTCGGGAAGAGCGCTCTTGCCGTCCTGCTTGCCAGGCGTACCGGCGGCGCCGTCCTGTCGGCCGATTCCATGCAGGTATACCGGCATATGGACATCGGTTCGGCCAAGCTCTCACAGGAGGAGATGCAGGGCGTACCGCATTATCTGATCGACGAGCTGGAGCCGTCGGAGGAGTTTCATGTCGTGCGGTTTGTGAAACTGGCAAAAAAATATCTGGAAGCGATCTATGCGAAGGGACAGCTTCCGATCGTCGTCGGCGGCACGGGCTTTTACATACAGGCATTGCTCTATGACATCGATTTTACGGAGCAGACAGGGGATGCCGCATACCGCGGGGAACTTGCCGCGCTTGCCGCAGAGCGCGGAGCCGAAGCCCTTCACGCGATGCTCGAAAAGGTCGATCCCGCGGCGGCGGAGGCGATCCACCCGCACAACCAGAAACGCCTGATCCGCGCGCTGGAATTTTATCATCTGTCCGGAAGGCGGATCTCGGAACACAACGCGGCGGAACGGCAGAGGCAGTCGCCCTACAATTTCGCGTATTTCGTGCTGAACGACGACAGGGAACGGCTCTATGAAAAGATCGACCGGCGCGTGGACGCGATGCTTCAACAGGGGCTGCTCGCGGAGGTGCGCGGCTTAAGGGAGATGGGCTGTACGGCGGATTCCGTGTCCATGCAGGGGCTGGGCTACAAGGAGCTGCTGCGGTATCTGGACGGAGCGTATTCCCTGGAGGAAGCCGTCCGCATCATCAAACGCGATACCAGACATTTTGCAAAACGCCAGTTGACCTGGTTCCGCCGCGAGCGCGACGTCATCTGGCTGGAAAAAGAATCATTTGAATACGACGAAGAGCGGATAGTTGCCGAAATGCTGCGCATTCTAAGGAGTAAGGGCATTTTATCCGCAGAGGAGAAGGTGCGATGAGCGATCGAATACAGGAACAATACGAACGTCTGGGGATCTCCAGAAGCATTTACGAGTACGGCGCCAAAATCGAGCGGGAGCTTTCGGAGCGTTTTCTGGAAATTGACAGGATCGCGGAGTTCAACCAGTTAAAGGTGATCCGCGCCATGCAGGTCCACAGGGTCAGCGCGGAATGCTTTAACGGCAGCTCCGGCTATGGCTACAACGATATCGGACGCGAGACCCTGGAGCGCGTCTATGCGGAATGCTTCTGCGGGGAGGACGCGCTGGTGCGGCCGCAGATCACCTGCGGCACACACGCGCTGGCGCTTGCCCTGATGTCCAACCTTCGGCCGGGGGACGAGCTGCTCTCGCCCGTCGGGAAGCCCTACGACACGCTGGAGGAGGTCATCGGCATACGCCCGTCGAGAGGATCGCTCGCCGAATACGGCGTCACCTACCGGCAGGTGGACCTGTTGCCTGACGGCTCGTTTGATTATGAGCAGATCCGAAAAGCGCTCAACGACCGCACAAAACTTGTGACCATCCAGCGCTCAAAGGGATATGCGACCAGAAAGACGCTTTCCGTCGCACGCATCGGAGAGCTGATCTCATTCATCAAAGGGATCCGCCCGGACGTGCTCTGTATGGTAGACAACTGCTACGGCGAGTTCGTGGAGGAACGGGAGCCCCTGGAGGTCGGCGCCGACATGATCGTCGGCTCCCTCATCAAAAATCCGGGCGGCGGTCTCGCCCCTGCCGGGGGCTATATCGCAGGGAAGCGGGAGTGCGTGGAGAACGCCGCCTGCCGGCTGACCTCCCCGGGACTGGGCAAGGAGGTCGGCGCTTCGCTCGGGATAATGCAGTCCTTTTACCAGGGACTGTTCCTCGCCCCGACCGTGGTGGCGGGAGCGCTCAAGGGCGCCGTCTTTGCCGCGAACCTCTACGAACGGCTGGGGTTTGAAGTCATACCGGACGGAAGCGAAAGCCGGCACGATATCATCCAGGCTGTGTCCTTCCATGATCCGGACGCGCTGATCGCGTTCTGCGAGGGCATCCAGTCTGCAGCCCCCGTGGACAGCTATGTAACGCCGGAGCCGTGGGCAATGCCCGGCTACGACAGCGATGTGATCATGGCGGCGGGCGCCTTTGTGCAGGGCTCCTCGATCGAGCTGAGCGCGGACGGTCCCTTAAAGCCTCCGTATGCCGTCTATTTTCAGGGAGGGCTGACCTGGTACCACGCGAAGCTGGGCATTTTGAAATCTTTACAAAAACTTCATGAACGAGAACTTGTGAATATGGATCTCTTATGATACAATATGATGTAGGTCTTTTGTGTCAAAAGGGTTGACATAATATTATGATCCTCATACTTCCGGGGAGAGCAAAGGAAAGGTATGAGACCAACTACAACAACGATGAAACAATTGCCGGATTCGGAACGACCCTATGAAAAGTTCCTGAATTACGGCGCGGCGTCCTTAAGTGATGCGGAGCTTTTGGCAGTGATCATACGATCCGGGACGCAGGGCAGGAAGGCGATCGAGATCGCGCAGGATTTTCTCGGTCTGGGCGGGCGCAATCTGTTGAACCTCTACGAGATACCGTTGGAGGAGATGCAGCATATCGGCGGCATCGGGAAGGTACGGGCGATCCAGTTGAAATGCGTTGCGGAGCTGTCCAGACGGATCGCGGAGACATCCCGCAGGGAACGGCTCTGTCTCGACCGGCCGCAGACGATCGCAGACTACTGTATGGAGCGCATGCGGCACGAGGAGCAGGAGAGGCTCTCGGCGCTGTTCTTTGACGCGAAGTGCCATCTGCTGGGAGACGTCCTGCTGTCGGTCGGAAGCGCGACCGCGACCTTCGTGTCACCGCGTGAGATCTTTCTCGCCGCGTTCCGCCACAAGGCGGTCCAGCTTGTGCTGATACACAATCATCCGAGCGGGGATCCCGTCCCTTCTTTTCAGGATGACGAGGTGACAAAGAGAGTGCTGGAATGCGGGAAGCTGCTGAATATCCCGCTGATCGACCACATTGTGGTCGGAGACCGCTCCTATTACAGCTATCGTGAGCACAGAAGAATCATAAAAGGGAGAGAACTATGACGAACAACGTATACGGGATTGACCTTGGCACCTGCAACATGAAGATCTATTGCAAGGCGACCAACAAGATTTTGAACGAGAAAAACACGATTGCCCTGGTCAACAAGGATCAGATCTATGCGTACGGAGACGCCGCATATGCCATGTATGAGAAAGCGCCGGAGACGATCCAGGTGACCTTCCCGGTCGTGGGGGGCGTGATCGCTGACTTTAACAATCTGCAGACGATGCTCCAGACGTTTCTCGAGAAAAATGCAAAGGGAAAGCTGCGCGGCGCCGAATTTATCGTCGCAGTCCCGACAGACATCACAGAGGTGGAGAAAAAGGCGTTTTTCGATATGTTCTACAAAAGCAAATTAAAGCCCAAGAGCGTCCTGCTCTGCGAAAAGCCGATCGCGGATGCCGTCGGGCTCGGGCTCGACGTCAACGACCCGACCGGGATCATGATCGTGGATATCGGCGCAGATACAACGGAGATCTCTGTGATCTCCCTGGGCGGACTGGTCTTAAGCGACCTGCTCCACTCCGGCGGGAACAAGATCGACGAATCCATCATCACCTATGTGAAGCGCAAGTACAATCTCGTCATCGGGCAAAAGACGGCCCAGAGCTTAAAGGAACAGCTCGGATCCGGCGTGTCCGGCAATTCCGATACGATGACGATCGTCGGCCGCGATGTCGTCAGCGGACTCCCGATCGAGATGGAGCTGAAAGGCTCCGTCGTATACGAGGCGATCAAGGACAACCTCAACAGCATCTGCAACTCCATCAAGATGATCCTGGAAAAGACACCGCCGGAGCTGGCAAAGGATATCATCCATTCCGGCATCTATATCACGGGAGGGAGCTCGCAGATCCACGATATCGACCAGTTGTTCCACCAGATCACAGGCATCGACATCAATACCTGCGAGGAGCCGGAGGAGTGCGTGGTGCGGGGTCTGGTCAAGATCGTTTCCGACAGCAAGTTCAAGCATCTGGCATTCAGCATGAAGAGCAAGATCTTAATTTAGGCAATGACAGGATGCCGCGGGGGCGTATCTCTGCGGCATCCCGGAGGATGAACCAACCATGAAGCAATCCATAAAGCGCAAACCCAAATTTGTCCTTCCGCCCAAGTACATACTGATGATCATGACGGGGCTCTGCGTCGTCGTCATGCTGCTCAGCTTCACGCTCAATATTTCCGGAGGACCGCTGCAATCCGTTGCGGGCTATGTGTTCGTCCCCATGCAGAGAGGCATCAACAGGGTCGGGACCTTTTTCACGGAAAAAACAGACTGGCTGATGCATCTGAGCGACGTCATGGAGGAAAACGAAGCCTTGCAAAGCCAGGTGGACGAGCTGACCGTGGAGTTGAATACCGTGACGCTGGAGCAATATGAGCTCGAGAATCTGAGGGACCTGTTTGCGCTCGATCAGAAATATCCAAGCTATGACAAGGTGGCTGCAAATGTCATTGGAAAGAACGGCAGCAACTGGTTTTCCACCTTTACGATCGACAAGGGAACGAACGACGGGATCGATGTCGATATGAACGTGATCGCCGGGAGCGGTCTTGTCGGGATCGTCACAGAGGTCGGACCGAACTTTGCGACCGTCACAGCGATCATCAATGATACGTCCAGCGTCAGCGGCATGGTGACCACGACCTCGGACAACCTGATCGTGAGCGGCAGCCTGCAGGATATGAATGAGAGCATGGTGATCCGTTTTTCCGACCTCAACGACAGCGACGACGAGGTGCAGGTGGGAGATCCCGTAGTGACCTCCTACATTTCGGACAAATATCAGCAGGGCATTCTGATCGGTTATATTGACAGCATCGCGACGGATGCGAACAATCTGACAAAATCAGGTACGATCACGCCGGTCGTCGATTTTGAGCACATTGCGGAGGTTCTGGTGATCCTGAATAAAAAGCAGGTTATCGAATAGCGGACAGGAGTGCGATGAGAAGGAAAATCACATTGTTCATTATCATTACCATATGTTACCTGTTGCAGACGACGCTGTTTCGGGCGCTTGCCTTTGCGTCCATCTCGCCGAACATCATGATCGTGGTCGTATCTTCCTTTGGCTTTATGCGCGGCAAGAAGGAGGGATTGTTCATCGGCTTTTTTACCGGTCTGCTGCTCGATCTGTTCAGCGGCAGCATTCTCGGCTTTTATGCGCTGCTGTACATGTATATCGGTTATCTGAACGGTTACTTTCGCAAGCTGTTTTACCCGGAGGACATCAAGCTGCCCATGCTGCTGATCGCCGGCAGCGACGTGTGTTACAACCTGTTTATCTATTTTTTCCTGTTTCTGTTCCGCAACCGTTACGATGTCCGGTACTACCTGATGCATGTGATCCTGCCGGAGCTTGTATACACAATGGTCATCACGATCTTTTTATATTTTGTCATCCTTAAGATCAACCAGCGGCTTGAGGTCATCGAGAAAAGGAGTGCGAGTAAATTTGTTTGAAAATGTAAAAGAGTCCATACGCTTATTTTTTAGATCGCGCCTCGTTGTCGCCGCGGCGCTGCTCATACTCCTGTTTTCCGTACTGCTCTGGCGCATGTTCTATCTTCAGATCGTCCACGGGGAGGAGTATCAGAACAACTACAGGCTCTATATCGTAAAGGAGCGCACCTTAAACAGCTCGCGCGGCAACATCTATGACCGCAATGGAAAGCTGCTCGCCTACAATGAGCTCGCCTATTCCGTCACCATCGAGGACAACGGGACCTATGCCTCCAACGACAGCAAGAACCGGTCCCTCAATGCGGAGATCGCGCAGCTTGTGACGGCGCTGCAGAAAAACGGGGATTCGATCGTCAACGACTTCCGGATCGATCTAACGCAGAACGGCAGCTATGAATTCAACACCAGCGGAGCGTCCTGGAGGCGTTTTATCGCGGACGTCTACGGCGAGAGCTCCTACGACGACCTTACATACTCCGAACGTCTCGGCTATCATCCGGCGGAAGCAAGCGAAGAGCAGGTGATGGCGTATCTCGCGGACAGCTACGGTATCGACGAGACGGTCTATGACCGGAACATGGCGTATGAGATCACGGTCGTCCGGTTCGCCATGGCGCAGAACGCATTCCAGAAATACATCGCCGCCACGGTCGCGACAAACATTTCCGAGGAATCCGTCGCCTATATCAGCGAACACTCCTCCGAGCTGCAGGGCGTGGAGATCCTGGATGACACGATCCGCAAATACAATGACAGCATGTATTTTACTTCCATCCTGGGTTACACGGGGAAAATATCGACAGAGGAGTACAACCGGCTCTCGGAGACGAACGACAGCTACACGCTCAACGACGTGATCGGGAAGGGCGGGATCGAACAGTACATGGATGCGGAGCTCAAAGGGCAAAAGGGCTACGAAAAGCTGTATGTAGACCATATGGGGCGGGTCCTGGAGGTCATCGAGCGCGAGGAGCCCAAGGCGGGGAACAACCTGTTCCTCTCCATTGACCATGATCTCCAGATCGCCATCTACAACCTGCTGGAGCAGGAGATCGCCGGTATCGTGTATGCGAACATCGACAACGCCGTATCGGATATCCCCATTCCCATTTCGGATGTGTACTTTGCGCTGATCGACAACAATGTCATCGACCTGGAGGCATTTTCGGACCCGCATGCATCCGCCTCCGAGCAGGCTGTGTTCCGCATTTTTTCCGACCGCCAGTCCGTCGTAAAAAGCACGCTGCGGGATCAACTGACCAACAGTGCGGCGCCCGGATTTAAGGATCTCAGCGAGGAGCAGAAGGATTATTTTAACTATATCATCACCCGTTTGAAGGAGACGAAGATCCTGGCGGAAGACAGGATCGACACATCCGACGAGGTGTATCAGCAGTGGAGAGACGGAACGATCAGTCCCAGGGAGTATCTGAACCATGCCATCTCCCGGAACTGGATCGATATCACCAGATTTTCCGTGGAAGAGAAGTACTCCGACTCCACGGAGATCTACGACGCGCTCTGTACGTATATTCTGGAGGAGCTGTTTTTGGAGACGGATTTCTCCAAGATCATTTACGATTATCTGATCCGGAACGACGCGATCTCCGGCACGCAGCTCTGCCTGATCCTGTATGACCAGGACGTGCTCCCGTACGACCAGGAGGAGGTCACGGCGCTTCAGAGCGGCAGCATTTCCGCAGTCGCCTTCCTCCGGGAAAAGATACGGACGCTGGAGATCACGCCGTCGCAGCTCGCGCTCGACCCCTGCTCCGGCTCCTGTGTCGTCACAAACACGGACACGGGCGAGATCCTCGCCCTCGTCAGCTATCCGGGGTATGACGGCAACCGTCTGGCGAACACAGTGGATGCCGATTACTTTGACAGCCTGCAGGAAGACAAGTCCCTGCCGCAGTACAATTATGCGACGCAGCAGAGCACGGCGCCCGGTTCTACCTTTAAGATGGTGACTTCCACGGCGGGACTTTCCGAGGGATGTATCACGACCAGCGAGCGGATCCTGGACCTCGGGCAATATGAAAATATCAGCAACCGCCCCAAATGCTGGATCTACCCTTCCTCCCACGGAGAGATCAACGTGTCGGAGGCGATCCGCGATTCCTGCAACTATTATTTCTATGAGGTCGGGTATCGCCTTGCGACCAACAATTACGCCACAGGCTACGACGACTCGCTCGGCATAGAAAAGATACAGAAATACGCCTCCATGTTCGGTCTCGATGAGACGACGGGCATTGAGATCGAGGAAGCTTCCCCGAAGATCGCGACGTCGTTCCCGGTCATGGCGGCCATCGGGCAGAGTAATAACAGCTATACGACCGTACAGCTCTCCCGTTATGTGACAGCCGTAGCGAACGGCGGGACCGTCTATGAATACACGCTGCTCGACCATCTGGAGGACGCGGAGGGGAATGTCCTGAAGTCCTACGCGCCGCAGGTGCGCAACACAGTGGATGTCCTTGATCCTGCCGAGTGGAATGCCATTCACTCCGGCATGCGCATGGTCGTGGAGAACGCAAAGGAATTCAGCGGGTTTCCTGTCGCGGTCGCCGGGAAGACGGGTACGGCACAGCAGAATCCCACGCGGGCAAACCACGCATTGTTCGTCGGTTACGCGCCCTATGACGACCCCGAGATCGCGATCGCGACCCGCATCGCATTTGGATATACCTCCCACAATGCGTCGGAGGTGTCACGCAATATACTGGCATACTATTTTGGTGTGGAAGATGAGAGTACGCTTTTAAACGGACAGGCAGAAAATGTCGATTCTTCCTCCAACGATTTCTCTGATTGACGGAGGCGCACTATGAATCAGGCGGTAATCATTAAGAGCAGCAGAAACGGGATCAATCTCATTTTAAATCCCAAGCTTCCGTTTTCTGCGCTGCTCGACGAGATCGTAAGGAAATTCCAGGCATCCGAAAAATTTTTTGCGAACGCCGCGTTCGCCATCTCCTTCGACGGACGGGCGCTCAGCGACGAGGAGGAATGCCGGATCGTGGAAGAGATCATGGAGCATACGAAGATCCAGATTCTGTGCATCGTAGAAAACGACGAGATCCGGGATGCCATACTCCAGAAAAAAATGGAAGAGCAGCAGCGTCTCACGCGCGAGGCGACGGCGGAGGAAGCCCTTCCGGCGCGAAAGACAGAAGGAGCCGTCTACCATGCCGGACTGGCGGAGGGAGAGCGCCTGGAAACCGATGAAAGCATCGTGATCCTGGGTGACGTCCCCGCCGGGGCGAGCGTCGTCTCGGCGTCGGACGTCGTGATCCTGGGAGCCTTGCACGGCAGCGCCTATGCGGGCATGGACGGCTCCCCCGACGCCTTTATCGCGGCGCTCGATTTCGCGCCGGAGCAATACAATATCGGCGGTATTTACGGCGCCCCGGTCGAGCCCGAAAAAAACGGGCTGTTCAAACGTAATAAGACCCCGCAGGCAAAAATTGCAACCGTCTGCGATGGTATTATTAATATCAGCGTTCTTCCCGTTTCATAGGAAGAACAGCAAATTTTCATAACAGGAGGTCTTTTTGAGATGGGTGAAGTGATCACTTTTACCTCAGGAAAAGGCGGCGTTGGCAAGACGACAACCACTGCCAATGTCGGCGTAGGACTTTCACTGTTAGATAAAAAGGTCGTATTGGTGGACACCGATATCGGTCTTCGAAATCTGGATGTCGTCATGGGGCTGGAAAACCGGATCCTCTACAACCTGGTGGATGTGCTGACGGGAAGATGCCGCGTCAGGCAGGCGCTGATCCGCGACCGGCGTTACCCCAATCTCTCCATCATCCCTTCCTCGTGCTCCAACGAGTCGAAGGGAAAGCTGAACGAAAAACAGATGAAGGCGCTGCTGGACGATCTGCGGGAGGAATTTGATTATATCCTCATCGACAGCCCGGCAGGGATCGACGAGGGCTTCCGGCTCGCAACCTTCGACGCGGACCGCATCATCGTGGTGACAACGCCGCAGATCGCAGCCATTCACGACGCGGACTGCGTGCTGCAGCTATTGCATCGGGAAAAGAAGACGGAGCCCTTCCTCCTCATCAACTGCGTGCGGAGACATATGGTGCGGGACGGGAACATGCTCGATGTCCCGGATATCTGCGAGTTGCTGGATGCAAAGCTCATCGGCGTGGTCCTCGAGGACGAGGAGGTCATCATCTGCCAGAATCACGGGGAACCCGTGATGGGCAGGCATACCGCTTCGGAGGAGTGTTACCGGAACATTGCCCGAAGGCTCAGCGGGGAGGAGCTGGAGATCCCCAATTACATGAGGCGTCAGAGTATCTTCTCCAGGATCCTCCTGAGAAATACTGCCAGAAAGCAGGTGTGATATGATCCGGAAGAACAGAAAAAATGCGAAGACGCACACAGGAGCTGTCGCCAAGGAACGCTTAAAGCTTATGATCGACGCGCAGCGGCAGCGGCTGGACGACGAGACGCTGGACCGCATCCGCCAGGAGATCGGTGCGATCATCACCAAATACGTCGATATCGAACCGGAAAACGTTGAGATCAAGATCATCCTAAAGGACTACAAATCGCAGGAAATATGCGAGATCAAGAGAGAGACACATGTTGAAACAGTATAAACTAAAGAATTACAAATTCACATTGGCGCTGCTCGTGGCAGGACTGAACCTGCTGGGCGTCCTGCTCGTCGGCAGCGCCAGCCCCGGAGATCAGAAAAAACAGCTGTTCGGGATGCTGACCGGACTCGCGATCATGCTCATCGTATCCTGCGTGGACTACAGCTTTCTCCTGCGGTTCTCGTGGCTGATCTATCTGTTCGCCGTCGGGCTCCTCATTCTGGTCATCGTAGCCGGAGAGGACAACAAGGGGGCGCAGCGCTGGCTGGAGATCGGCGGTTTCCAGTTTCAGCCCTCCGAGCTGGCAAAGATACTGATGATCCTTTTTTTCGCCTATTACTTCATGAAATACGAGGAGAAGGTCAATACCGTGCCTGTGCTTTTTGGTTCCTTTCTCCTGATCGGGATCGTGCTCGGACTCATCATTGCGCAGCCAAACCTTTCCACCACGATCATCATGGCGATCCTGTTCGCGTCCATGCTGTTCATGGCGGGGTTGAGCTACAAGATCGTGACCGGCGTCCTGGTCACCTGCGTGCCGACCTTTTTCATCCTGATGACGTTGATCATCCAGGATCGTTTTCCGCTCATCCACAGCTACCAGCTCGGGCGCATTATGGCATGGCTGTACCCGGAGGATTACCCGGATATCGCCTACCAGCAGCAGAACTCGATCATGGCGATCGGCTCCGGGCTCCTCTGGGGGAAGGGCTTAGGGAACAACGACCCGACCTCCGTCAAGAACGGGAACTTTATCCTGGAGCCGCAGAACGATTTTATCTTTGCGGTAGCGGGAGAGGAGCTTGGATTCGTGGGCACAGTGACAATCATAATCCTCTTGCTTTTCATCACGATTGAGTGTATATTTATTGCTAGAAAAGCAAAAGACACAGCAGGGAAGCTTATCTGCTGTGGCATGGCAGCACTGATCGGTTTTCAGAGCATTGTCAATATTGGGGTGGCAAGCGGCTTACTGCCCAACACAGGCGTCACACTGCCGTTCGTGAGTTATGGGCTGACCTCGCTCTGGTCGCTCTACATCGGCATCGGGCTGGTACTGAACGTTGGACTGCAGCCGAAAAAATATTGATAGGGGGCAATGACATTATGAACATCGGACTGATCGCACATGACTCCAAAAAAAAGCTGATGCAAAACTTCTGTATCGCCTATCGGGGGATCCTATGCAAGAATGAGCTTTACGCGACCGGGACGACCGGAAGACTCATCGAGGAGGTCACGAACCTAAGCGTTCACAAGTTCCTGGCGGGACACCTGGGAGGGGCGCAGCAGTTAAGTGCGCAGATCGAGCACAACGAGATCGATCTCGTCATTTTTCTGCGCGATCCGCTGACGCAGAAATCCCATGAGCCGGATGTCAACAATGTCATCCGCATCTGTGACACGCATAATATTCCGCTGGCATCGAACCTTGCAACGGCCGAGCTGCTGATCAAGTCATTGGATAGAGGAGATTTAGAGTGGCGTGAGATGTACAAATAAGAAAACGCTGGGCAGAAAATGCATTTGCCTGCTCACAGGATCCATACTGTTGTCTGCATCGGGATGCGGCACGCGTGCCGCATCCCTTGTTGTGCCTTACGAGATCTATGACATGAGCGATGCCTACGGCGTTTCCGTCTCCCCGGCGGCGGTCGGAGGAGACGCGTCCTATTTTTCGGAAGGTCTGTGCGTCTCCGAGGATATCTCGCTCGGAACGGACACCACAGACTCGCAGGTGGCGGAGGGCGCCGGAGCGTTCAACCTCGCAACCGGCAGCGTCCTGTACGCGAAAAACCTGTACGAGCGGCTTTATCCGGCGAGCACGACCAAGATCCTGACCGCCTATATCGCCCTGACGCACTGCGACGACCTGGACGCCTTTGTGACAGTCAGCCACAGCGCGGTCGACCTGGAACCGGATTCGTCCGTGTGCGGACTCAAGGAGGGCGATGTCATCCGGCTGCGCGACCTGCTCTACGGCATGATCCTGCGCAGCGGAAACGATGCGGCAAACGCAGTGGCAGAGTATGTCTCGGGCGATACCGCGTCGTTCGCGCAGCTCATGAACGAGACGGCATGGTCGATCGGAGCTACGCACTCCCACTTTGTCAATCCGCACGGCATGCCGGATGCGGACCATTACACCACAGTGTACGACATGTATCTCATCTTTGCGAAGGCGCTGGAGAACGAGCAGTTTGCCAGCCTGATCGCCACGACCTCCTATGATGTCGCATACACGGACCGCTCGGGAAAGCTCGTGAAACAGACCTGGCCGAACACCTGCCAGTACATGAGCGGAAGGGCGTCGGCGCCGGACGGCATCACAGTCGTGGGCGGCAAGACCGGAACGACCGGCGATGCAGGGTACTGTCTGGCGCTGTATTCCCTCAACACAAAGGGGGAGCCTGTCATCTCGATCGTCTTTAAGGCGGATGCACGCTCAAACCTGTATCTGTTGATGAACGAGATTTTGCAGCAGTACGGCGGCTGAGGGGCGGTTGTCCCGAGGTGTTTTTCAAAATGAGGTTGTATTTTACAGGTACATATACTATAATTAGTCTATGAGCAACGTGAATCAACTGCTTTTACACAGTTAGAAGCCAACGTGGACAGGGCAGATTACCAGGAGGAAACGGCATGATTGAGATTATTTCAGGGGAAAAGGGAAAAGGAAAGACAAAGGAGCTTCTGAGCAAGGTGAACGCGTCTATCGCATCGGCGTCGGGCAACATCGTGTACCTGGACAAGAGCCAGAAGCATATGTATGAGCTGAACAACCGTGTGCGGCTCATCAATGTGACGGAATATCCGATCGAGAACTGTGACGAGTTCCTTGGTTTTATCTGCGGCATCGTATCGCAGGACAACGATCTGGAGGAGATGTATCTGGACAGCTTTCTGACGATCGCGAATATCGACACGGACGAGGAGATCTGCCACGCGATCCAGAAGCTGGATATCATCAGCGAAAAATACAATGTCAAGTTTATCCTGAGCGTCTCCCGGAACGAGGCGAACCTTCCGGATAGCGCGCGGGCAAAGATCGTCATTTCCCTGTAATTTGTTCTTAACGATCCAAAAGTGCTGTAGGTCCTACAGCACTTTTTTCACGCATATTCGGTCAATCACAGAATTTTGCTTTATGCCTGATCGACGGAACGGATTCTTCCGAACAGGCTGATCAGGTACAGTCCGCCGATACCGACGATCGCATAGACAATGCGGGAGAACCAGGACATATTTCCGAATACGAACGCTACGAGATCAAATCGGAAGAAACCAATCAGTCCCCAGTTCACGGCGCCGATAATGACCAGTGTGAGCAATGTATAGTCCAACCAGTTTGTGTTCATGCTTTCATCCCTCCTTTTTCATCAATAGTATTTTTCGGCGGACCGATTTTTATACAGGCGAAACATTGTTTTTTGAAAAGGTGATATGGTAAAATAAGGTTGTCATTTTTGAGAGAGGCGGAAGTTCTTTTGGGGAAAAATAAAAAAATCGTGAGATACCGCCGGACGTTCAACGGCAACATCGGCGTCATCATATTTATTTTTATCTTTATCTATATCGTGTACAACGTCTTTTCCTATGCGACTGCCACGCACATCTCCGTGTACGAGGTGGAGCAGGGCACAATGGCGGAGAACAACATCTACCGCGGGCTGATCTTGCGGGACGAGCAGGTATACGACTCGCCCTACAGCGGCATGCTGAATTGCTACGTCCGGGAAACCTCCAGGGTCGGCGTGGGCGATCTCATCTGCTCGATCGATGAAAACGGCGCCGTCTCACGCATGATCGCGGAGGCGAGTCAGGATGTGGCGTCCATCCGTGAGGATGCGCTCGAGGACATCGAGACGGCGATCTATGAGTTTGGCGCCTCCTATGATGCGCAGGATTTCTACAATGTATACAATTTCAAGGACTCTCTGTCCTCCTCGCTGAGCGAGGCGCTGAACCTTGCCGCGCTGGAAGATATTTCCGATTACACAGCCAACGCCCAGGCCAGCGGCAGCTTTCACAGGCTGACTGCCGATCGTCCCGGATTGGTGGCGTTCTACACGGACGGCTACGAAGGCGTCACGCTGGACACCTTTACGCCGGACATGTTCGACGAGTCGAAATACAGCCGCGTCAGCAGCCAGAATGCCCATGAGGTGGCAAACGGGGATCCGATCTACAAGCTCATCCGAAGCGAGCTGTGGAATATCGTTTTTCCGATCGACGACGATCTGCGCGCAAAGCTTGCCGACACAGACACGGTTCAGATCCGTTTTGTCAAGGACGACAAGAAGATTTATGCGAACTGCTCCATTTTGCAGCGGAGCGGGCAGAATTACCTGGTTCTGGCTCTGCGCAGTTCCATGATCCGCTATGCGAGGGACCGTTATGTGGAGGTGGAGCTTCTCCTGTCCGAGAAGACAGGTCTGAAAATTCCGAACTCCGCCATTACACAGAAGGAGTTTTTTACCGTCCCCACAGATTACTTTATGAAGGGCGGCGATTCCGACAGCGAAGGGCTGCTGATCGAACGGCGGACAGAGGACGGGGAGGTGATCTCCGAGTACGTGGTTCCGACCATTTACTATGAAAACGACGGTTGTTACTATATTGACAGCGAGGATGTATCTGCGGGCGATCTCGTGCGGAAGCCGGATTCCTCCGGCACGTATACGATCGGCAGCCGGACAGCGTCGCTCCAGGGCGTCTATAACATCAACAAGGGTTACGCCGTGTTCAAACAGATCAATGTTCTCTATCAAAACGAAGAATACGCGATCGTGGAGACGGGGACGACGTATGGCATCATGTTATATGACCATATCGCACTGGACGGCAGCAAGATACAGGAAAACGAATTGATCAATGAATAGGACAGGAGAGAGAGTATGGTAAAGGAAAATCTGGCGCAGGTGGAACAGAACATCCAAAAGGCATGCGAGCGTGCCGGAAGGGCTCGGGAGGAGGTCACTCTGATCGCCGTTGGCAAGACAAAACCCGTCGGGATGCTGCAGGAGGTCTACGAGGAGGGGGTTCGTGATTTTGGCGAGAACAAGGTGCAGGAGCTGTGCCAAAAGATGGACGAGCTGCCGGAGGACATACGCTGGCATATGATCGGACACCTGCAGCGGAACAAGGTGCGCTACATCGTCGGCCGCGTCGCGCTGATCCACTCCGTTGACACTTACCGCCTTGCGGAGGAGATCAACATACAGGCAAAAAAACACGGCATTACGGTTCCGATCCTCGTGGAGGTCAACATTGCGGGAGAGGAGTCCAAATTTGGCACAACGGCGGAGGACGCGATCCTTCTGGTCGAGGAGATCTCCCGGCTGGAAAACGTCCGTATCGAAGGGTTGATGACAATTGCACCATATGTTGTGGATGCGGAAGAAAATCGTCTGTATTTTCGCAAAATAAAGCAATTATCTGTTGACATAACAAGCAAAAACCTCCATAATGTATCTATGAAAATATTGTCTATGGGCATGACCGGCGATTACACGGTCGCAATCGAGGAGGGCGCGACCATGGTACGGGTCGGCACGGGTATTTTCGGCGAGAGAAATTATGACAAGGCATAGGGAGAACCCATGAGTGTTTTAGATAAATTTTTAGACATTTTACATATGAATCCCGACGACGATGACGACGACTTCTACAATGAGGAATACGACTATGAGGAGGACTATGAGGAGCCGCCTAAGAAGCCATCCAGGAAGGAGCGCCGGGAAAAGGAGGCCGCAGAGGAGGAGACCGCCCTGCGTCCAAGCCCCAAGGTGACGCCCATCCGTCCGTCCAAAAAGCAGTCTGCCTCCGGCATGGAGGTCTGCGTCATCAAGCCGACCGCTTTTGAGGATGCACGGGAGATCACGGAGACTCTGCTCAACAACCACACGGTCATCCTGAACGTGGAGGGGTTAGACGTCAGAATCGCACAGCGCATCATTGATTTTGCCTCCGGCTCCTGCTTTGCCATCAGCGGCAATCTGCAAAAGATCTCCACTTACATATTTATCATCACACCGTCCTCGGTCGACCTCTCAGGCGATTTCCAGAATCTGGTAGACGCTGTCCAGCCTCTGGGGATCCAGACGGATTTTTGACATGAACGAACAGGAGCTGTGCCGGAAACGGCTTTTGGATCTCGCCAGATTGGCGGACCGCAGGGGGATCGTTCTGTTCAGCGATTTTCTTGGTCTAAACGAACTGAATATCTATCGCCAGTCCGAAAAGCTCTTTGAGACGAAAACCGAGAGCTTCGGCGGCGTGCCGTGTGCAGAGCGTCAGATGATAGCCTTCATTCCTAATGCTCTTTGTCATGAGATCCGATATCCGATAGCGGCGCTGCGCATCAAGCCCGTCAATCCCAGATTTGCAGAGCCGCTCGGGCATCGCGACGTGCTGGGCGCAGTGATGAATCTCGGCATCGACCGCGGAAAGCTCGGGGATATCCTGATCTGTGAAAATGAGGCATACCTGTTGTGCCATGAGAACACGGCGGAGCATTTCCTTGAACATCTGGAGCGCGTGCGCCACACGGCTGTGACGGCAGAGCGCTGTCAGCCGGAAGAGATCTCCGTCCGACAGGAGCTGGAGGAGCGGACAGGCATTGTCACCTCGGACCGTCTGGACGCGCTGCTCGCATGCGTGCACAAACTGTCGCGCAGCCAGGCGCAGGCGCTGATCCGCCAGGAAAAGGTGTTTGTCAACGGGCAGACCGCCGTAAATCCCTCCCGTCCCTGCCAGGCGGGCGACATCGTCTCCGCGCGCGGGTACGGGCGCTTTGTCTATCTCGCCGACTATGGCGAGACAGGTAAGGGACGGTTAAAGATCAGATATCAGATCTATCGAAATTGAGCACAGACAAGAAGGGAGCATGGAAACATTATGGCAAGATCGATCGACGTCGCAGCGAGCGGCGCAAAACCCTACCAGCTCAGGCTGACCGTCGGCTTCGGGGAGCTTGGCGGCTGCCTGTGCGGTCTGGGGTATCAGAAGACACAAAAGGCATGCATCGTCACCGACTCCAACGTCGGACCGCTCTATGCGGGTGAGGTAGAGGCTGCGCTGCGCGATGTATTCGATACCGTGCTGGTGCACACCTTTCCGGCGGGAGAGGAGCACAAAAATTTAGATACGGTACACGCGCTCTACGAGACACTGATCGTAAACCGTTTTGACCGCCATGATCTTCTCATCGCATTGGGCGGCGGCGTCGTCGGCGATCTGACGGGCTTTGCGGCGGCGACCTTTCTGCGCGGGATCGATTTTGTCCAGGTGCCGACCACCCTGCTGTCGCAGGTAGACAGCAGCATCGGCGGAAAGAC
>CANRBT010000006.1 GCA_947628935.1 uncultured Roseburia sp.
CTGGTGATCGACGGAACGATCGCCGCGATCAGGATCACAAAGATACCGACCAGGAACAGGAGCGCACACACAATGGCGATCGCCCTTGCCATTTTCTTTGACTTCTGCGCCGTCTTCATGTGCGGTGTCAGCCATTTGAGCAGCCACCCTTCGCAAAACTTCATAATGGGATTGAGCAGATATGCCAGCACGAGCCCTATCGTGATGGGCTGAAGAATCTGTGTCAACTGCCTCCAGAACAATGTCAGCCCGTTATACCGATAGATCATAAAAAAGAATAAAATACAACAACAAAAGGTAATAAATACGATCAACGCAATTGTAAGATAATGCCTGAACTTAGAGTCACCCAAACCGATCTCCTCCCCACGTATCGTCTGATGCTTGTATTATACCCTATTTCACTCTATTTTCCAATGACGAACTTCCTGTAACCCTAACAATATCGGCGCTTCTGACGGTCAAAAAAGAAGAGCGCCTCAAACGCGCTCTTCTCCGACCATCTCTTTTTTCGTCCATTCCGCCTAGCCGCGATAGTAATTGATGAGACATCCCTTAAGGATGATCTCCCGCTCATCATCTGTCATTGCGCCGAGCTCCAGCCGGAACTCCTTCAGGCTGTCGCCCTCCACGACATACGCCGTAAGCTCCGATCTCTTTTCCTCCACAGCTTTGCGGATATCCGGCAGGAACAGATAATCCAGATTTTTAAACGGCAGCTCGCCCTCCCGGATCAGGAAGGGCAGCATGCCCCAGTTGATGAGATTGGAACGATAGCGCTTGGTCGCGTATTCATTTGCAATATTTGCCCATCCGCCGAGAACCTTCTGACAGGACGCCGCCTGCTCGCGCGCCGAGCCGTCCCCGGGTTTTACCGCAAATATCGTGCTGCCGAACCCGATCGTCCCCTGTGCGTTTGCGGCAAGCTTCCTGTCCGGGAACGCATGGTCGATCGCCTCCAGCACGGCTCCAAGCTCCCCTACCGCCTGCACGGGATCCTGTCCCTCCTCCAGTGCCTTCTGTGCCTTCTGAATCTCCTTGGCGCGTCCGACATACTGCGGATCCTTTCTGGAAAGCGCAAACTCCGCAAGTCCCAGCGGATTGGAACGGTACGAGGACGTCTCACCGGACGGGATCAGCTCGTCCGTTGTCGTCACAGGATCATGGATCTCAGACACTACCTGAAGCACCAGATTCTCCGGCAGCGCACTCATCGCCGGCCAATCCTTGATGTTCGGTCCGAACTGGATCTCCACAGTGGGATCCGCCACGCCCTTGCTGTCAAATACCCGATTCTCATAGATCGTCTTATCGAAGAAGTACTTTGGCTTCGTGAACGTCACATCCACATCCGTCGCCGCAGTCAAATAGCCTCTGTTCGCCGCAGTCGCAGCAATGGAACGCGCATCCATGAGCGCCACGGAAGCCACCTGTCCCTGCTGCACCTTCGAGCCCTCGCGGTTCGGGAAGTTCCGCGTCGAATGTCGGATCGAAAACGCATTGTTCGCCGGTGTGTCCCCCGCGCCAAAGCACGGACCGCAAAACGCCGTCTTCACGATCGCGCCGGTCTGCATGAGCGTTGCGACGGCGCCGTTTTTGACCAGCTCCATATAGATCGGCGTGCTCGCCGGGTAAACGCTGAGCGTAAACTCATCCGCCCCGATCGATGCCCCGCGCAGAATGTCCGCCGCGTCACAGATATTTTCAAATCCTCCGCCCGCACATCCTGCAATGATCCCCTGGTCGACGTAAAGTCTTTTGTTCCGCACCTTGCTTTTTAAGTCAAGCTTGACCGCGCCGTCAAAGCTCACCTGGGCACGCTTCTCGCAATCGTCCAAGATATCCATCAGATTCGCGTTCAGCTCCTCGATCGTGTAGGTATTGCTCGGATGGAACGGCATCGCGATCATCGGCTTGATCTCTCCCAGATCGATCTCGACCATTCCGTCATAATATGCCGTCTCACCCGGCTTCAGCTCCGCATAATCGCCGGTTCTGCCGTGAATCTCATAGAACTCCCTCACCTTGTCGTCTGTCTGCCAAATGGAGGAAAGGCAGGTCGTCTCCGTTGTCATGACGTCCACCCCGATACGAAAATCGACACTCAGGTTCGCGACGCCCGGACCAACGAACTCCATGACCTTATTTTTCACATATCCGCGGTCAAACACCTCCCCGATGATCGCAAGCGCCACATCCTGTGGTCCGACACCCTTTCTCGGGGCTCCCTTCAGATACACGCCGATAACCTCCGGCATGTCGATATCATAGGTCCTCGACAGCAGCTGCTTTACAAGCTCCGGTCCGCCCTCGCCGACTGCCATCGTCCCAAGCGCCCCATAGCGCGTGTGAGAATCCGAACCGAGGATCATCTTTCCTCCGCCGGCAAGCATTTCACGCGCAAACTGGTGGATCACAGCCTGATGAGGCGGAACATAGACTCCGCCATAGCGCTTCGCACAGGTCAGTCCGTACATGTGGTCGTCCTCGTTGATCGTTCCCCCGACCGCGCACAGGCTGTTGTGGCAGTTGGTCAGCACATAGGGGATCGGGAACTTCTCCAACCCTGATGCGCGCGCGGTCTGAATGATCCCGACAAACGTAATGTCGTGAGAGGTCAGCTTGTCAAACCTGATCTGCAGCTTTTCCATATTGCCGGAGACATTATGCTCTTTTAAGATCCCGTAGGCGATCGTCTGCTTTGCCGCCTCCTCCTTTGTAACCGCCGCTCCTGTCCTGTTCTGTATGGCCGCCGCCGCATCCTTGCCATCCGCGATCAACTCACTGCCGTGTACCAGATATACACCGCTATCGTACAGCTTCATATCGTTCCTCCTTTATCTTTCAGAATAAAAGTGCACAGGGCATGATGCACCTGCGCACTCACTTATCGAAAATTATAAAAGCATCGACCGTAAAAATCAAGCCCTTTATCAGACGCGCGCATCATATCGCTCCGTCCTCCAGCATTAAAATCAGATCGAACAGACTGTCCGCCTCCGCCGTGATCAACTTCCGCAGAGCCGCATCCGGCTTTGTCAAATCCGGCACCATCACGGTCCGCAGTCCCGCGTCCACGGCAGACCGCACGCCGTTGGGGGAATCCTCCACGGCAACGCATTCCTTTGGAGCCTCCCCGAGCTGTGCGCAGGCATATAGGTAAATATCCGGCTTCGGCTTGCCGTTCTCCACCATCGTGGCACAGATAACCTTGTCAAACTTATCATAGATGCCCACCCTTGTCAAGTAGCTGCGGGCGCGCTTCGGATCCGTGGCAGTTGCGACCGCAGTGCGGATCCCATGTGACCGGAGATAGTCGAGGACCTCATCTGCCCCCTCCTTCTTCTCCAGCCCGTACCGCGCAATATGCTCCTGCATCAGCTCCTTTCGGCGCTCCCGGATCGTCCAGTAGGAAAAGCGCGGGCCAAAGATCTCCTGCAGATAGGACGCCGCATATTTCCCTGCCAGACTGCGGATCTCCAGCGCATGTTCCGGCTTCATGTCGAACCCTGCCTCCGCTGCCGCCTGACACCAGTATTTGTTCAGCCATTTTTCCGTATCGATCAGCACGCCGTCCATATCAAAGATGACCGCTTTTATCATCACCCATGCCCTCCCTTTTCCCTTTGCGCCATTTGATACCAGACCGTCGGTCCGGGGACAAATCTCATTTTACCCCCCCCCTATAGAAAATCGGCAGCTGCAATGACGCAGTGAACAGATCCCCATCGACTGTGATCTCGAGGGTTCCCCCCATGAGCTGCGCCAGATTCTTTGCAATGGAAAGACCCAGCCCGCTGCCCTCCGTCGTGCGTGAGGAATCGCCGCGAATGAACCGCTCCGTCAAATCCTCCACGCTGCCATTCTCCAATGCCAGGGAACGTTCCGATACGTTCTTAATGGAAAATACCGCCCACCCGTCCCGCTCCTGCACCTCCACATAGACACGCGTCTTTTCCAGCGCATATTTCGCCGCATTGTTATATAAATTTTCTATCACGCGGTACAAATGCCTCCCATCCGACCAGATGAACAGCGCCTCCTGGGGAAGCCTTGTGATAATCGTCAGCTCCCGTTTTTCGAACTTCTCGTTAAACTCTCCTCCCGTCTGGCAGACCAGCTCCACGAGATCGATTTTCTGCATATCCAGCTTTACGTTTCCCGAGCTGATCTTGGACGCCTCGACCAGATCCTCCGTCAGCTGTCTGAGCCGTTGTGACTTCTCATCCAAAATCTGCACATAGCCCCGCACGCGCTCGTCCGCGATCTCCTCCCGCTTGATCAGATCCACATAATTGATAATGGAAGTGAGCGGCGTCTTGATGTCATGGGAGACGTTTGTGATCAGATCCGCCTTCATGCGCTCGTTCTTTGTGTTCTCGTCGACCGCGTGCAGCAGACCGGTACCGATATTGTTGATGGCTTCCGCCAGTTGCCGGTTATCCCCGTGCAGCTCCTCCAGCTCGATCTTCTCTGTCAGGTCGCCGTTCGCAATCTCTTCCACGCCCTCCAGAATGTGATAGCGCTCCACAGCCATCCGCAGCAGAAAATATGCCTCGGCTCCGCAAAAGACCAGCAACAAGACAAACGCCGCCATACTTTCCCGGACAAACGTCTGCCTCGCGAGCGCAAAGAGGATCAGCATATGTACAGCGAACAGCGCGACGATCCGCACCGTCACGGAACGCTCCCGGAACAACTTTTCCAGCCCTCTGCACAACCAGCAGATCAGGCTGCTCTCCCACATCACCTCTGCCTTGAGCCGGCGTACCATACTGAGATAAAAGATCAAAAACAGCAGATCCGCCAGAAAGCTGACGGTTCCCGCCACTGCCAAAAAACCCGGCACATCCCAGCTCCTGCTGCCTGTCCTTCCCGGCAGCAGGAACAGTTCGCTTTCCAGAACTATAAATCCCGCAAACAACAGCTCCGTCTTGATCCGGTCCAGCAGGTTGAGCGAAATTCCTTCCTCCTCCGCCTTATGACCTGCAGAGAGCGTCAGATATACAAGCGTGAGGATCCATCCGACCAGACTGATCAGTCCTCCAAACATCCCGATCTTCGTCCATGGGTACAAACGCTCATATTCCATCCTTGCCTCGTACAGATCATCATGTGCGGACAGCTCCACATCCACTCCGAACACCAGGACCACATTCTCAAGCGGCCAGTAGATCTGGTGGTTGTAGGTCCCAAAAAAATAGTCCTCCAGCCCTCTGATATCCGTACCAAATTCCTTGTTCTCCATGTCGTAGAGCAGATAGTTTCCCATGGTGCGCGCTTCCATCAGGATCGCCTGGGTATCGAAGATCTGCCCCGGTCTGGTATCCGGCTGATTCGTATACCATATGCCGTCCGACTTGTACCAGAAACAGAAATTGGACTCCTCCCTGGAAAACTCATTCGTATACTGCAGATAGCGTCTGTCCTGCTCCAGGCTCCGGTACTCTCCCTGCTGCATCAGACGCAGATATTCGTTTAGATCCTCACATTTCTGCTCCATGCATTTCACATAGTAACCGGAAGCGAAAAAATCGTTCGTGCCGATATCCGTCGATCCAAGCATGTCCTTGTCGATCATCGTCCCCAGCAGAACAACGGAAACGGTCAGCACGATGGTAAAAAAGGAGTGCAGCAGGAACCCTGTCATTTTCATTCCATACCCATAGGAAGCTCTTTCCATCACAGATCTCCTCTAGCTCTTATCGATCTTATATCCCACTCCCCATACCACCTTCAGGTACCGCGGCTCTTTGGGATTGATCTCTATTTTTTCCCTGATATGGCGGATGTGTACCGCCACGGTATTGTCCGCGCCGATCGCATCTTCATTCCAGATACTCTCATAAATCTGGTTGATCGAAAACACCTTCCCCTGATTTTTCATCAGAAGAAGCAGAATATTGTATTCGATCGGTGTCAGCTTCACTGCCTCTCCGTCGACTGTGACCTCCTTGAGATCGTCATTGATGGAAAGACCGCCTGCTGTGTACACGGCGCTGCCGATATCCGCCGCATTGCCCAGCTGGGTATAACGGCGCAGCTGGGATTTCACTCTCGCCACCAGCTCCAGCGGATTAAACGGCTTCTCCACATAATCATCCGCACCGATATTCAGCCCCAGGATCTTATCGGAATCCTCCGTCTTCGCCGAGAGGATGATGATCGGAATACTGCTCGCCTCCCGGATCTTTAAGGTCGCATGGATGCCGTCCAGCTTCGGCATCATCACGTCTATGATCAATAGATGGACCTCCTGCTCCCGCAGGATCGCAAGCGCCTCCTCCCCATCGTACGCCTTTAATACCCGGAATCCCTCCTGTTGCAGATAAATATCTATCGCATCTACGATCTCTTTATCGTCATCACATACCAATATCGTCTGCATGCCGCGTCAAACCCCTGCTTTCCTTCGTTATGTGTTTATTTTATCAGGAAAATATAGACTATTATAGGGGGGATTTCTTAACTTTTCTTTAAATTCTGCGCTAGTATTTTCCAGTTTGATTACGCAAAAAATACAGAACCTATCTATCAGGAGGATATCTTGATGAACCGAAAATCAAAAACCAGACGAAATATCGTCATACTGATCTTAGAGCTGTTGGTCCTGCTCGTTCTTGCCGTTGTCCTTTTTGTTGCGACCAAGCTTTCCAAAATCGAGCGGAACGAGATCCATATAGAGGATGTCTCCATCAATAACGACCTTTCTCAGGAAACGCAGGAGATACTCGCCTCCAATCAGACGATCGCCCTGTTCGGACTGGACAATCGTTCTAACGGAAGCCTCTCCCGCGGACGCAGCGACGTCATCATGCTTGCGACCATCGACAGCGAAGCGCGCGAGGTCCGTCTGGTGTCCGTCTACCGGGATTCTTATCTGGACACAGGGAACGGCAGATTTGAAAAATGCAATGCCGCCTATGCAAAGGGGGGACCGGAGCAGGCCATCTCCATGCTGAATACCAATCTGGATCTTTCCATCACAGACTATATCACGGTCGATTTCAATGCGGTCGTAGAATGTGTGGATCTGCTTGGCGGCGTGGAGCTGGAGATCACGGACACGGAAGCGGCCCTGATGCTCGGTTATATTCAGGAGATCAATCGCATCACAGGACACAGCTCCGTCTGCCCGCCTTCCGGCGGCAAATATACGCTGGACGGCGTACAGGCATGCGCCTATGCCCGCATCCGTTACGGGGGCGGCGACGATTACCGGCGCACGGAGCGTCAGCGCGCCGTGCTCGCCTCCATGATCGCCAAAGCGCAAAAAGCCGACCTGTTGACGCTCAACCGGCTGATCGACCAGGTCTTTGGCGATATTCAGACAAGCTTTACCAATGCAGAGCTTTTGGGACTTGCCGCAGACCTGTTCCAGTACAGGCTGGGAGACACCAGCGGCTTTCCCTATGAGAAAACGACCCGGCGCTACAAGGGAGTGGGCGACGTTGTCATCCCCTGCGACCTCGCATCCAACGTGACCGCCCTGC
This sequence comes from uncultured Roseburia sp., assembly GCA_947628935.1. Lineage (GTDB taxonomy): Bacteria > Bacillota > Clostridia > Lachnospirales > Lachnospiraceae > Roseburia. The sequence continues at coordinate 7,494 of CANRBT010000006.1, forward strand.
ATTCCTTCCTCTATCGCGCGGACGACTACACCCCGTCCAACACGGTACAGGCAAACAACGCCATCCTCATCGATAAAACAGGCTTTCGCCAGGGCGACGGATATTAAGGGGGTATTTTATTTTACTTTAGTTTGGCTGATTCATAACCTCAAGTTGTCCCTTCTGTATTACAATACTGGCGTATGATATTGGCTTCATACAGGGGAGGCAAAAGAGTATGGATAAAACAATGGCGGATCGTTTGATCGAATTGCGGGAGAAGAACCGGCTGTCACAAAGCGCTGTCGCGAGCAGGCTGGGTGTGACGCCGGCTCTCATCAGCGCCTATGAAAAGACAGAGCGGAATCCCAGCATCCAAAAGCTGGTGGCGCTCGCCGACATCTATCACAGCTCCACAGATTACATCCTGGGGCGCTCTGCTACGAATGCACATGCCCGGATATTGGATGTGTCCGATCTCTCGGATGCACAGGTTCATGTGCTGCGCAATCTGGTGGAGGTCATGCGTTATCCCGATACGCCAACGTAGGGAAGACGCGTTTCTCAGTTATCCAGTTTGTTGATCATATCCACAATATGGTCATGTCTTTCTTTTGCGCTCATCTCGTCATATTTCCTGTTCTTCTTATATGCCCTGATCGCAAGATAACAAAACAGAAAGACTGTGGGGATATCCGTCAACAAATAGATCAAAGGGATATTCAGATGCCCTGGAAGAACATATGCGAACACGAGCGCAAGAAATCCCGGAAGGAATATCAGCATGGAGACAAGGCACGCCCAGTACTCGACGCCGACCGCCCGGTACCATTTTTTTTGCCCATCGGACGCGGATCCTGCTTTTTTATCCAAACATTCCAAAAGCTCATCATCGTTCAGCATCATTCTCTCCTTCAGGGAAAATCGGGATTATAAACTCTTAGATTATGGTATCATACTTCTGCCCGGATTTCAACCTATAAGTATAGTTAATACTGTTTTTGTAAAAACAAAAACTGCCGCAGAGCGTCCTTATCTCCCTGCAGCAGTCTCCCTGTTTTCTTAAGAACGTTTGCCGAACAAACCATGTCGCTGCTCGGTCTTTTTCTCGTCCGCATCCTCCTTCCACTTAAAGTATTCGGCGTCCAGATTGACCCTGATCTCCGGCGCTGCCGCCGTCACCTCAGTGATCTCCTCGGAAAATTCCTCCTCCGGCTGCTCTTCCTCAAGCGGAATGCCCGCTTTTTCAAAATACTCCGGATTGATCCTGATCTCCGGCTTGACCGCCGTAAATGCGGAAACCTCTTCCGCCTCTTTCTTTTGCTTCTCCTGCTCTTTTTTCATCTGCCTGTTGCGATCCTCGATCAACTTCAGGTACTTGTCGGTATCGCGCAGCTCCTCCAGACTGCTTTTCAGCTCGGACTGGTTATGGTGCACGTTCTCCCGCTCCTGCTTCAGATCCGTACTCAGCTTTGCGAGCATATCGCCAAATGCGGTCTCCGCGTTCCGGATGATCTCCTGTACCCGAAGCAGCGCCTCATCCGTATAGAGTACCGCGCCGGCATAGACATCCTCCGCCGTGCGGTTTGCATCCTGCACGATCTCGTCCGTCCTTCTGCGCACCTCACGCTCCGCCGCCGCGCGGCTCTGCTCGGTCAGCTCATGCTCCTCCATCATCTCGTATATACAGGTATTGAGACGCTGCAGCAGCTCCAGCATCTCACGTTTCCCTACAATGATCCGCCCCGTTGCCGCATCATACACCTCGCTCTGCGAAAGCAATATGTGAATATCCCGCAAAACCTGTTCCGTTCTATCCTGCGCACCCATAACCCTCTCCTGCTGCCACTTCCTGTGATCTACTCTTTTTTCATTCTATGCACATGCTTCCTTCTCATGCGCCTGATCAATTTTACCACGAATACCACAAGGAGTACAACAACGATTATCAGAACCAGTGCCACCCCGACGATCATGGCGGTAAACCTGTTTGGATGGCTAAGGCGCGCCCCAAGGCTCGTATCTTCCTCCACGACCTTGCGTCCCTGCCACTCCCCGTAGCTTGCCGGCACATCCGCAACGCCGTCCCCGCTCACATCCGGGAAGGATTCCATGTAGCCTGCGATCGCCGCCCACGCCTTCATCTCTCTGCCGTCTTCGTACAGGATCGCATCCTCAAAGTCGGTGATCGGCGTCCCGTCCGCATATTTCGGCACGAGCGAAAGCAATCCATAGGACATGTCCGTCACGGCGCCCAGCATCTGTCCGCTATAGAGATCCGCGACCACACGATAAAGCCTGTCATCCTCGATCTCAACACGACCGCCGTCCGCTCCCACAAGATAGACGTCCGTGACGCGGTTTAAGAACATCCGGTTCGGATTATAGCTAAAATGCATGCCGCTGATATACAGCCTCGCGGTCTTCATCAGATCGGACACGGACGCGTCGATCTCCGCCGCGATCTTTAACTCTTCCCCCGTCAGGTACAGACTGATGAGCGGATATCCCGGCACGCCGTCCGCTCCGATACCGAGAGAAAAGGAATTAAAGACCTGTTCCGTCGTGATGTCTCCGGTCGTGTAGGTATCGCGCACCGTCCCGCTGGGAACGACCGCAAAATCTACCGGCACGCCGTCATAATCAGAGGAGTTCTCCACGGCATATTGATAGGCATCTGCAATGATGCTGCCAAGGTTGTGCTCCGTATGTACATTTTCCAGCTCGTCGAGCGTATCGAACGAGATCTCGTTATGCGCAAGCACCTGATCCGTGGTATATCCAAACTGAGACAGGTAGTTCGCATCGACCGATTTCATAAACCCGTCGATCTTCGCCTGGACTGCCGGATCCTCCGGTACAGACTCATCGATGGAGATCAGCTCGTACCGGGTCATCTCCCAGCGGCCGTTCTCCTTTTGCCGCATTGAGAGGGAACCGATGCGTTTTCCGTACTCGCCCGTAGAGACGATATAGGTGTCGCCATGCACGATCGGCTCCTCCAGATCCGTATGCGTATGCCCGCTGATGATCAGATCCAGCTCCGGAACGCTCTTTGCCAGAATCTCATCCTCCGATTTGCTCTCATCCTCCCAGGTTCCGCTATGCGAAACGCAGGCGATCATGTCGACGTCCTCCTTCTCTTTGATCGCAGCAACGGTCTCCTTCACAGCTTCCACGGGATCACGGAAAAGCAGCTCGCAGGTCGGTGCGCATGCCAGCGCATCGATCCCGAACACCCCGATGACGGCGACGTCCACATCGCCCTTCTCCAACACCACATAATCCTTTACGCCATATGCGTCAAATCCATCGGCGATGAGGCGCTGTCCTTCGCTGAGTCCCTCCGCCTCCATCGCCTCCCAGTCCACATTGCAGACAACAAGTTCCGGCAACGCATCGCCGCTCGCCGCGGCACTTTTAAGCATATTTGACAGTCCCTTTGAGCGATAATCAAATTCGTGGTTGCCTAACGTCGTCACCTCCGTACCGATTGCGCCAAGCATGCGAAGCTCCGCCGCTTCCTCCTCAAACACGGTCTGCACCAGCGTTCCCATGGAAAAATCTCCGCCGTCCAGGATCAGCGTGTCCGGATTTTTTTCCCGCTGCCCATCCATCACAGTCTTAATCCGTGCAAACCCCCCCGCCAGCCGTTCCTCGCCATCCACGACAGTCGAAAAGCTGTCGAGATGGGAGTGGGTGTCATGCGTAAACAGTACATCCAGTTCCTTGGCTGCAGCTTCTGTCTGCGTCTCTGCACACAGCGTTACCTGCCCTATCATGGAAATTCCCAACCATGCTGCCAGCGCTCCTGACAGGAGCCGTTTCCCATACATCATTTTCCTCCCCCTTCTCTTTTGTCCCCTCTCATGTTACACGAACGATGCCTTCTTTTCCCAAAAGCACAGATACAAATTTATTTTACCGGATTTTCGCAGATCTGTAAACACGGAAGCGCCTTCCGTCCTCCTATCCCGCCCGATATACGATATTTCCGTCTATTATTGTAAATAAAATCCGCGAATCAACCGCATACGGTGTTCCTTTTACAAGCACAAGATCCGCATCCTTTCCCTCCTCGATGCTGCCGACCCTGTCCTCGGCGCCGATATGCCGCGCGGCGTTGATCGTGATCGCCTGAAGCGCGTCGAACTCCTTCATTCCGCAATAGATCGCACGTCCCGCGCAGAGCGCAAGGTAGCGCTCCTCGATCACAGGGGAGTCCGTGATAATAGATACCTGACACCCTGCTTCCGCCAGAATGCCCGGTGTCGAAAATCCCTTATTTTTCAGCTCATACTTTGTCGCATGCCCAAAAGAGGGTCCTACTGCAACCGGATACCCCTCCTTTGCCAGATCCGCGGCAATTAATGCGCCGTCTGTCGTATGGTCAAGTCTCAGATCCAGGTGAAATTCCTTTGCGATACGGATCGCGGTAAAGATATCGTCCGCCCGATGCACATGCGCTTTCAGCGGAAGTGTTCCGCGAACGACCGGAAGCAGCGCCTCCAGCTTGGCGTCATAGGCGGGCAGTTTGGCGTAATCCGTATGTTCGGGATATCCTGCCGCTTTCTGTTTTTCTCCGTAGATCATGGCCTGGTGCAGCATCTCCCGCAGCTTCGCCGCCACAGACATCCGGGAGTAGACCCCCTTGTCTTTATAGCAGGTCTTTGGGTTCTCGCCAAAGGCAATCTTCATCGCAGACTTCTCTTTTACGATCATATCATCCACGCGTGTGCCGTAGGTCTTCACCACGCAGAAGGTCCCGCCAATGATATTGGAACTCCCGGGTCCTGTCGAGACACAGGTCACGCCGCCTTCGCGCGCCATACGAAAGGTCTCATCCTGTGGATTGATGGCATCGACCGCCGAGAGCTGCGGAGTCACCGGATCGCCGAGCTCATTGAAATCCTCCCCCGCAAAGCCGACGGCATACCCATCCAGCCCAAGGTGGCAATGTGCATCCACAAAGCCCGGATACACATCCAGCCCTGTTGCATCGATCACCTTTGCCTCATTGATGATCTTACCTTCCAGAACCGGCGCGATCTTTTTGATTTTTCCGTCCTCGGCCAGTATATCCGCCACGAATGGTTCCTCCTCAATGGCATTGTGTATGGTCCCTTGTTTGATCAGCAGATACCGTTCCATCTCTTTTTGCCCTTTCCAAATTGATCTTCTGATAGCCTTTCCGTTTTCCAACCGTACTATACAACAAAGGCTGCCGTCCAAAAAAGATGTAAAAATCCCTGTGAAAAAAATTCTCACAGGGATCTTTGTTATTTTGCAATGTCGAGCCGCACCAACGCTTTGCGCAGTGCAAATTCGGCACGCTTAATGTCAATTGACTCCGCCTTGCTTGCAAGCCGTTCCTCCGCACGTCGCTTTGCCTGTTCTGCCCGGCTCTTATCAATTTCGTCCGGCCACTCTGCGATCTCTGCGAGAAGTGTTACCTTTTCCGGCAGAATCTCCGCAAAACCGGAATGGACTGCCGCGACGACATCCTCCTCCCCGTCGTTGTGGATCCGAACGATTCCGGGGGCGAGCACAGTCGTGAGCGGGATGTGTCTCTTGTAAACCCCCAGCTCTCCGGCAGCCGTATTAAATTCGATCATCGTCGCTTCTCCAGTGTGGAACACACGGTCTGGCGTGATGATCTCCACCTGAAAAACCTTGCTATCCTCTGCCATGACTATCCTCCATACTGCTCATTGTCACGCAAATCAGTGCTGATTCATGCGTGCGCGGACCTCGTCGATCGTTCCCGCATTCAGGAAATAGCTCTCCGGAATGTCGTCATGCTTTCCTTCCAAAATCTCCTTAAAGCCACGCACAGTCTCCGAGATCGGGACATATTTTCCGTCCATTCCCGTAAACTGCGTCGCCACGAAGAAGGGTTGTGACAGGAAACGCTGGATCTTTCTGGCACGATTGACGACAAGCTTGTCATCCTCCGACAGCTCATCCATACCAAGGATCGCGATGATATCCTGCAGCTCCTTGTACTTCTGTAAGATCTCCTGTACGCCGCGCGCCACCTCAAAGTGCTCCTGACCCACGATACGCGGATCCAGGATGCGGGATGTCGACCCCAGCGGATCCACAGCCGGATAGATACCAAGCTCCGCGATCGAACGCTCAAGGACGGTCGTCGCATCCAGATGGGCAAAGGTCGTCGCCGGAGCCGGATCTGTCAGGTCGTCCGCAGGCACATACACAGCCTGCACGGAGGTGATAGAACCGTTCTTTGTGGAAGTGATGCGCTCCTGCAGCGCACCCATCTCCGTCTGCAGGGTCGGCTGATAACCGACCGCGGAGGGCATACGTCCCAGAAGTGCGGACACCTCCGAGCCTGCCTGTGTAAAACGGAAGATATTGTCAATGAAGAGGAGCACGTCCTTGCCGCCCCGGTCACGGAAGTATTCCGCCATGGTCAGACCGGTCAGCGCCACGCGCATACGCGCTCCCGGCGGCTCATTCATCTGCCCGAACACCATCGTCGTCTTGTCGATAACGCCGGACTCCTTCATCTCATAGTAAAGGTCGTTTCCCTCACGGGTACGCTCTCCGACGCCTGTGAACACGGAATATCCGCCATGCTCTGTCGCAATATTGTGGATCAGCTCCTGGATCAGCACCGTCTTTCCTACACCTGCTCCGCCGAACAGTCCGATCTTTCCGCCCTTCTGATACGGGCAGAGCAGATCCACGACCTTGATGCCGGTCTCCAACATCTCCTGTGAGGTCGCCTGCTCCTCAAACGCAGGTGCGGCTCTGTGAATCGGCCAGTTCTCCACACCGGTCGGCGGATCGATCTCATCGATCGGATTCCCCAGAACGTTGAACATACGCCCCAGAGTGTTCTCGCCTACCGGCACGCTGATCGGTCCCCCTGTCGCAATCGCGTCCATCCCGCGCACAAGCCCGTCTGTGGAGCCCATTGCGATACATCTGACCGTATCGTCACCCAGATGCTGGGACACCTCAACGACCAGCTCTTTCCCGTCCTTTAACGGCACGCGGATCGCATCGTTGATCTCCGGCAGGTAGCCTTCTGAAAATTTGATATCCAGAACGGCACTAATAATCTGGGTAATCTTACCGATATTATTTGCCATCGCTTCTTTCTCCTTAATTTTTATGAAAATTGTTATGATATCGCAGACGCGCCGGCTATGATCTCCGTCAGCTCCTGCGTGATCGAACCCTGGCGGGCACGATTGTATTTCAGTGTCAGATCACTAATCATCTCTTCTGCATTGCTGGTCGCAGAATCCATCGCCTGCATCCTCGCGCCGTTCTCGCTGGCGACCGCCTCCACGAGCGCTCCGTAAAACAGGCTCGTCACATACTTCGGAATGATCTCATCGAGCGCTTCCTCCTCGTTCGGCTCATAGTTCATAAGCACGTTGGACTCCGCCGACTTCTCCAGATCCTCCTCGTCGAACTCTACCGGCAGCAGCTTGAGCAGCGTCGGGATATGGCTCACCGTATTTTTAAAATGCGTATACGCAAGGTAGATCTCTCCGATCTCCCCGCTGGTGTATGCCTCCAGAACTCTCCTGCAAAGTGCAGCCGCATCCTCATAGACGGGAGCTTCAATGATCGAAGACGCATCCTCGCGGATCTCGTAACCCCTGCGCTCCAGCGCCTCCTTACCCTTGCTGCCGATCGCGTAAACCAGCACATCCTTCGGGTCTAACGCCTCCTCGCCGAGCACCAGCTTGATGACGTTCGAGTTGTAGCCCCCGGCAAGACCGCGGTTCGAGGTGATGACGACCACTGCCTTTTTCGTGGAATCCCCTTTTTTCAGGTAAGGATGATCGATCGTCCCCGATTTCGCCAGCATGGAGGTCACAGTTTGATACATATAATTAAAATAAGGATTCGTCTGCTCCGCCCGGTTCTTTGCCTTCTGCAGTTTTACGGTAGAAACAAGCTTCATGGCTTTTGTGATCTGCTGCGTACTTTGTATGCTGCCTTTTCTTCTCTTTATGTCCCTCATCGAGGCCATAATCGAAACACCGCCTTTCTGCCTGTCTTATTTCGTGAACTCTGCCTTGCACTCCTCGATCGCCTTGACGAGCTTCGCCTCGGTCTCCTCGCTGATCGCCTTCTCTGTGCGGATCGCCTCCGGGATCTCCGGATATTTCGTGTCCACGTAGTCAAACAGCGCGCTCTCGAACGGAAGGATATCCGCTACCGGAATATCGATCAGATACTTCTTCGTCGCCGCATAGATGATCATGACCTGACGCTCTACCGGCATCGGCTGGTACTGCGGCTGCTTTAACATCTCGCGGATGCGCTCGCCCTGCGCCAGCTTCTCCGTCGTGTCCGCGTCCAGCTCAGAACCAAACTGTGCAAAAGCGGCAAGCTCGCGGTACTGTGCCAGCTCGACACGGATCGGCGCCGCAATCTTCTTCATCGCCTTGATCTGTGCGGATCCGCCGACTCGCGACACGGAGAGACCCGCGTTGATCGCCGGACGGAAACCGGAATTGAACATCTCGGTCTCCAGATAGATCTGTCCGTCTGTGATCGAGATCACGTTGGTCGGAATGTATGCCGACACATCGCCTGCCTGCGTCTCAATGATCGGAAGCGCTGTCAGAGAACCTCCGCCGAGCTTCTCGGAAAGCCTTGCCGCGCGCTCAAGCAGTCTGGAGTGCAGATAGAAGACATCGCCCGGGTATGCCTCACGTCCTGGCGGTCTCTTTAAGAGCAAGGAGAGTGTACGGTATGCAGCGGCATGCTTGCTCAGGTCATCGTAGACCACAAGCACATCCTGTCCGCTCTCCATCCACTCCTCGCCGATCGTACATCCCGCATACGGCGCGATGTACTGCAGCGGTGCAAGCTCGCTCGCCGTCGATGCGACGACCGTCGTGTACGACATTGCGCCAAACTCCTCCAGCGTCTTTACAATGGACGCCACGGTCGACGCCTTCTGCCCGATCGCAACGTAGATACACTTGACGCCCTGTCCCTTCTGGTTGATGATCGTATCGATCGCGATCGCCGTCTTACCGGTCTGACGGTCACCGATGATCAGCTCGCGCTGTCCGCGTCCGATCGGGACCATGGAATCGATCGCCTTGATACCGGTCTGCAGCGGCGTGTCTACGGATTTTCTCGAGATAACGCCGGACGCCACACGTTCGATCTGACGATACTTGGAGGTCTCGATCGGTCCTTTGCCATCGATCGGCTGACCCAGTGCATTGACAACACGTCCCAGCATCGCATCGCCGACCGGCACCTCTACCACTCGCCCCGTCGTCTTTACGGTGTCTCCCTCGTTGATGTTTTTCTGGCTGCCCAGAAGCACGGCACCCACATTGTCCTCCTCGAGGTTTAAGACCATTCCATATACTTCGCCGGGAAACTCCAAGAGCTCGCCCTGCATTGCGTTGTCAAGACCGTGAATACGTGCGATGCCATCCGCTACCTGAATGACCGTACCGACATCGGCGACTTCCATCTGCGCCGCATACCGTTTGATCTGTTCTTTGATTACAGAGCTTATTTCTTCTGGTTTTAAATTCATGAAGCGCATTCACCTGCTTTCAACTGTATTTTTGATAACTCGCGGGTCAGATCATATAGCTTCGTTCTGACACTCGAATCGACGACCCGGTCGCCGATGCGGATGACCATTCCGCCGATCAGGGCGGCATCCACTGCATAATGCATTTCAAATTTCACATATCCGGCGGTCTCCAGCAGCCGTTTCTCCACTGCCGCCTTCTGCGCGTCGGACAGCTCCATCGCGGAGGTCACATAGGCAGTCCCGATGTTCTTGTACTCCTTCACACGGCTGTCAAAGTAGTCAAGCACGGCATCCGCCTCCCCAAAATGACCCTTTTCCACGATCATTCTGAGCAGCCCCACAAGCTCCCCGGAAACCTTTCCTGCAAATATGTCTTCTATGATTTTTACCTTTTCTTCTTTTACGATCTTCGGATGACCCATCAGTTTGAAGAGCTCCTGATTCTCCGCCATCGCGTTCCTCACGGCTCTGGCTTCCTCCCAGTATGCGTCCAGCTGTCCGCTCTCTATGGCAACCTCAAACAATGCATCACCGTATGTCTTTGATACTAGCTTTGCCATGTCGAATCACCCATTTCTTTTAACGTCTCTTCCACCAGCGCATCCTGTACCGTTGCGTTGATGTTCGCCGCGACGACCTTTGCCGCCATCATGGACGCAACCGTGATCATTTCCTGCTTTACCTCATCCATCACACGCTTCTTGGAAAGCTCTGCCTCCTCGTTCGCTCGCTGGATGATACGTGCCGCCTCCTCCTTGGCATCCCCCTCAATGCGCGCAGCATTCTTCTGCGCCTTCTGGCGGGCTTCCGCGAGGATCTGCTCTGCCTCCTTGTCGATGTCCTTAAGCTTTGCCTCGTATTCTGCCTTGAGTGCAGCCGCATCCTTCTTGTCGCTCTCCGCCGCCTCAATGTCTCCGGCGATCCTCTGCCGTCTGTCCTCGAGCATCTTCCGCACAGGATTAAAGAGCAGCTTTGACATGATCAAAAACAGGAAGAACACTGCCATTGCCATCAGCGCTGTGTCATGCAGAAGCTGAGCGTCAAGATTGAAAAGTCTTGTCATCTCCTCCAAGGTCTGGCCTCCTTTCCGTATTATTTTTCATCAAACCGCGTCCCTCTTAGACCAGAGGCTTTACGAAAAGTAAGAGCATGGCAACGAGCAGACCGTAAAGACCTGTCGTCTCTGCCACTGCCTGACCAAGGAGCATGGTGGACATAATGTCGCCCTTCGCGCCCGGATTGCGTCCTACCGCCGCCGCACCGTGTCCTGCCGCAATACCCTGTCCAATACCAGGTCCGATACCTGCGATGACCGCAAGTCCTGCGCCGATTGCCGAGCATGCTAAAATTAAATCCTCACCTGTGATATTCATACTGATATCCTCCTAAAAAATAAAATTTTTCTGAGACAGCGCCCAGGCAGTTATCCCGGACAGATGTCCCGACTACTCCGTCTCATAGTTCTGACTAATGTATGTCATGGTCAACATACAGAACACATACGTCTGGATCGCTCCGGAGAACAGATCAAAGTACGCGTGGAGAGCTCCCGGCCAAAAATAGGCAAATTTGCTCAGCAGCCCATACACCAGCGCCATCATGACCGTCCCGGAAAGCACGTTTGCAAACAGACGCAGGGAAAGCGATACCGGAACCGCGATCTCACTGATCAGGTTGATCGGGAACCAGATTGGCAGCCACGGCGGAAGCGGCGAGCACATGTCTGTCCAAATCTGTTTCATCGGCAGATTCTTGAACTGCGTGATATGGATCAGACAGAATGTGATCAGTCCCAGCGCGAACGTTGTACCGTAATCCGCTGTCGGCGGTCTTAAGCCGAACAGACCGGATATATTGCTGAGCAGGATGAACACAAAGATCGTGCTGATGTAATTGACGAACTTCGGCGCTGCAATCTTTCCCATCGTCCCGTACACAACGCCGTCAAGCTTCTCGACCATGAGCTCGATCACGTTCTGAAACCCCTCCGGTATCTCCTTGGCATGCTTCATCGCGCGGTTCGCGGCGATCGCCAGGGCGATCATCAAAAGCATGACGATGAGAATACAGACATGCGAGGTAGTGATCCAGACCGTCTGTCCAAAGAGCTTGTAGGATATGATCCCGTGTATCATAAAATCAATATTGTCGGCGCCGGCTGACATCAAAATAGCATTGTTCACAATTTCACCTCCTTCACAATAGATTCTTTTCCTTCTTAAGAGAAGGCGCGACCCCCTGCCCTTGCAGCATGGCCGTCAGTGACGCGACCTCCAATGAGAAATAACTTTATGTGCAAAGGGCTGCAGATATGCGGATACCTTCAACCCCAGAACACCGATAAAAGCAACGATGGGATTGCCCAGCTCCCATCTCATCATAACAAAAAAAACAATGACTACGACCAGATACCGCAGCACGGACTTTGCCACGATCCGTCTCTGTGCGCCGGACATCCCATAGACATCCACGGCATCCTGCAGTATCATCGCCATATGGATCGCCATCCCAATCGCAACGGCAAGCCCGATGGCAAGCCCTGTCGTATAGCGGAGCCTGTCCTCCGCAAACCAGACCCCGATGAGCTCCACAGCCGCCCCATACACCAGAATTCCCAGAACCAGCCCGGGCAATGCGCTATTTAGTCTTCTCAGCATGATCTTTGTCCGACTCACCATCCTGTCCGTATATCTTCTTTGCCATCTTAAAAATATTGGTAAATCCCGCCAGCGCGCCCACGATAAACAGCGGCACTGCGACCACGGGAATGTCATAGCGCTCTCCGAGCCATACCCCAAACATCGTGCACATAAAAATGGGCACAATCATATTGAGCCCGAACTGCAGGATCAGAGTCAGGGATTGAACTATTTTGCGTTTGTCCTTCATATCCCGTCCTCCCCTGCCCATACTGCTGATTGCTTACTTGTACATTATACCATTTTTCCCATTTTTGTCCATGAAGTAATGCATTTTTTTGTGCATTTCTTCTATAGGGAGATATGCACCTCCCGGTTGGTGTGCTCATACCTCCGCAGCTCCACGCCTGCCGCGTGCAGCATCCGCTTGGACGCAATGACAGCCGCCGTGCCGTCGTATTTATCACTGTCGTACACGATACATCGGATCCCCGACTGAATGATCGCCTTCGCACACTCGTTGCAGGGGAACAGCGTCACATACAGCGTCGCCCCCTCCAGGCTTCCTCCCCGGTAGTTTAAGATCGCGTTCAGCTCGCTGTGCGTCGTGTAAAAGTATTTGCTCTCGAGCGGCTCTCCCTCGCGTGCCCACGGGAACTCGTCATCCGAGCAGCCGATCGGAAACCCGTTGTAGCCCATCGACAGGATCTTGTGGTCCTGGCTGACGATACATGCGCCGACCTGCGTATTGGGATCCTTGGAACGCATACCGGAAAGCTTTGCCACTCCCATAAAATATTCGTCCCAGCTGATATAATCCGTTCTTTTCCCGGTCATGTCCCCTCCCTGTGCCACACACTCACTTTGTACCAAAAATGCGGTCCCCCGCATCGCCCAATCCGGGCACGATATAACCGTGCTCATTGAGGTGGTCGTCCAGCGCCCCAATATAGATATCCACATCCGAATGTGCTTCCTGCATCTTTTTTACGCCCTCAGGTGCCGCGATGATGCACATGAAGCGGATATTTTTTACACCTCTGTCCTTCAATATCCGGATCGCTGCCGCGGAGGAACCTCCTGTTGCGAGCATCGGATCGACGACAAACACCTCGCGGTTCGCACAGTCGTCCGGCAGCTTGCAGTAGTACTCGACAGGCTGAAGCGTCTTCGGATCCCGATAAAGCCCGATATGACCGACCTTGGCGGCAGGGATCATCGACAGCATTCCGTCTACCATGCCAAGACCCGCCCGCAAGATCGGGATCACAGCCAGCTTTTTGCCGTACAGCTCTTTTGCCGTCGTCCTGCAGATCGGCGTAGTAATCTCCACATCAACCAGCTTCAGATCTCTCGTCGCCTCATAGCACATCAGCATGGCGATCTCCCCGATCAGCGACCGGAAATCCTTTGCCCCTGTCTCCTCCCTGCGGATGATCCCTATCTTGTGCTGTATCAGAGGATGATCCATAACCACTACTTTTGACATTTTTCATGATCCTCTCTATTCTGCCTCGTTTAACAGATTCACCAGTTTCAGTATGCTCTTTTTCAACGTCTCGTAACACAGCCCGTATGCCTGCAGAACGCCGCCGTAGGGATTGATGATCTCCAGCTCATCTCCGACCAGCTCCGTCAGGACAAACACGTTCTCGGGATCCGCGCTCTCATACTTTTCAAGCACCTTTTCCCGCTGCGTGCGCTCCATCACGAGCACAAGCGTATCCTCCGTAAAATCCTCCTCCGTCAGCTGCGTGGAGGTAAATCCTTCCATATTGATCCCGTTGCTGATCAGCACTGCCTCTGCCTTCTGGTTCATCGGCTCGGGGAACAGCACCACCAGCCCGCGCGCAAGAACCTCCACGGGTCTTTTGAGAGGGCATTCCCTCAGGATCCCCGCTGCCATCGGCGCCCTGCAGGCGCCGGTCCCTGTGACAAACATGACTCGATTGTATTGCTTCATAACGATTTATCCGTCCTTTTCCACTGTGATCACCTGATGACCTGCCGCTTTCAGCAGTCGGTTCATGATGGCATGTCCGATACGCGGTGTCGCAAAGCTCTCCGAATAAATCACATCCACGGCAAGGTCATCAAACTCGCGCAGCAGCTGATAAAGATGCCTCGCGATCGCATCCTCATCGCTGCGGGCTCCAATGCTTCTGATATAGTCCGCCCGGTACAGACTCCGCGTCTCGTCCGTGGCAAGGATCCCTGTCTTTTCTCCTCTTGTCTGCCGCTCCGCCGCCAGCCGGTTGATCCTTGCTACGACCCGATCCGTATCTCCCTCCACGATCACCAGCTCCGCCCTCGGCGCATAGTGACGGTATTTCATGCCCGGCGCTTTCGGCTTTTGTCCCGAATCCGCCGCAATGATCCCGGGATCCACGCACACCTCCGTGCCGAGCGCCTCCCTTAGCATCTCCCTTGTGATATAGCCCGGCCGCAAAATCATGGGAACCTGCTCCGTGAGGTCAACGATCGTGGATTCTATGCCAATCCCTACCGCTCCGCCGTCCAGCACCATGGGAATACGTCCCTCCATATCACACATCACATGCTCCGCCGTAGTCGGACTCGGTCTGCCGGAGGTATTTGCGCTCGGCGCCGCGATCAGTCGACCGCTCTCCTCGATCAGACGCAGCGCGACCGGATGATCCGGCATCCGCACGGCGACGGTCTCCATGCCGCCTGTCGTCTCCGGCGGGACCCGGTCACTTTTCCAGAGGATCATCGTCAGCGGTCCCGGCCAGAATGCATCCGCAAGCCGCTCTGCCCATACAGGAATGTCCCTAGCGACCGTGAAAAGATCCTCCCGCCGGGAAATATGCACGATCAACGGATTATCGGACGGCCGCCCTTTTGCGGCATAGATCTTCCTGGCCGCCTGGGACGAAAGCGCATCCGCACCCAATCCGTACACAGTCTCTGTCGGAAACGCCACAAGCCCGCCCTCACGGATAATGGCTGCCGCGACCGAGATCGCGGAAGCGTCAATATCGGTTGGATCTATCACGATTCGTTTCGTCTCCATGTTTCGCTCCGTTTCGTTTTGAACATTATCGCACACTTCTAAAAAATAGGCAACTACTTGCCATGTTTTTGTAAATATGGCATAATGAAGTGCATTGGATTATTTCCGATATTGGAAAAATGAATGGGATCTGGAATCCCATACAACGGAAAGGGGTTTTATATGAAGATCACGAAATCAGAATTCGGCATTACGGACAACGGAGAACAGGCTTCGATATACCATCTGGAAAACACAGCCGGCGCCTATGTAGAGATCACGGATTACGGATGCCGTCTGGTCCGCATCACAGTTCCCGACCGAAACGGAACACTGACCGATGTCTGCCTGGGCTATGACTCACTGGATTCCTATATCCATGACACCTCCTATCTCGGCGCGCTCGTCGGACGCTTCGCGAACCGCATCAAAAACGGTCACTTTGCGCTGAACGGCAAGGAATACCAGCTGGCGCGCAACAACGGCGCGAACCACCTGCACGGCGGAACCGTCGGCTTCAGTGCAAGAATCTGGGACGTTAAGGAGCAGGACGACAAGCTGGTCTGCACGATCCACTCTGTCGACGGCGAGGAGAATTATCCGGGCAATCTGACGCTGACCGTCACCTACGGATGGTCGGAGGACAACGAGCTTTCTATTTTATACGAAGCCACCACGGATTCGGACACCATCCTGAACGTGACGAGCCATGGCTACTTCAACCTCAACGGTGAGGGCAAAAGCGACATCCTCTCCCACGAGCTGTTCATCGACGCGGATCAGATCACGGAGCTGGATGATACGCAGATCCCGACCGGACGCTTCCTTCCCGTCGAGGGCACGCCCTTTGATTTCCGCACGATGCACACCATCGGAAAGATGATCGATTCCGAGCATGAGCAGCTGCACAAGTTCGGCACCTACGACCACAACTTTGTCGTCAACGGTTCCGGGTTCCGGGAAATGGCGGTCGCCCAGTCCAGGGAATCCGGCATCCGCATGACATGCTTCAGCGACCAGCCGGGCATACAGCTCTACGTCGCAAAGCAGGCCATGGACCAATCCGGAAAGGACGGCAAAACCTATGACAAATTTACGAGCTTTTGCCTGGAAACGCAGCATTACCCGGATTCGGTCCACCACGAACATTTTCCAAGTGTCGTGCTCCGACCGGATGAGCCGTTCCGCTCCAAAACATTATATCACTTTTCTACCTTTTAATGGCGTTAGAAGCGGTATATAACACCAAAAATTTGTTGCAACTAACCATGTTTCTAATTAAAAACACAACGGATTCTCTCTTGTCATGCCAGTGTTTTTGTATTAGAATATCTTTAAAGTTATTACATAACTGGCTACGAAATCTATTAAAGGAGGGAACCAAGATGGCATACGTAATTTCTGATTCTTGTGTAAGCTGCGGAACCTGCGAGCCGGAATGTCCGGTAGGCGCGATCTCCCAGGGGGATGGTCAGTACGTGATCGATGCGGGCTCCTGCGTAAGCTGCGGAACCTGTGCAGGCGCTTGCCCGACCGGCGCGATCAACGAGGGCTGATCCGCTCATAACAGCACACGAAAAGCCGTCACGGTTGTGACGGCTTTCTCTTTTTCCAAAATCCCTTTTCTTCCTCTTTCTTGCGCATGTTTCCGCGGATCGCGGCATCCAGCTTCCGGAAGCGCTCCTCCTCCAGTTCTTCCCGCTCCCGCATCAGGTAATTCATTTCCTTTATCACCTGCTTCCCCACCTCGTCGCTGATGTTTTGGCTCAGCTCCTCGTTATTTGCCGCAAGCGCCTTTCCTACGATCTGTGTCATGAGATCCGTGAACTGCGCCATCCGATCCGTGTTATCTAAAATGCTCTGCGGCGTCTCCCGGTTCTTTACATTTTGCGGATATTGGGGCGCCCGCACGGGTGGATCCGCTATCGGAAGTATCGCAGACGAGCCAGCCCCTCCTGCGGATGACTGGTCTTCGGTCGCCGGCTTGTTTGCCGTGACAGGTTTGCCTGGTGCGGACTGCCTGTCCGGCGCGGACTGCAGCACGGCATCTTTCTTCGCGATTGCATCCTCTTCCGTCTCCGGCGGGAACTCGTCGAGCGGTCCGTTATGTACGATCATGCGGATGGCTTTTAACTGATACCCCTGTTCCTTCAACTCTTTGATCCTTTGAAACTCCTGGATATTCTCCTTTGTATAGTATCTGTGTCCCAGCTCATTGCGCGGGACATCCAGTTCCAATTCATCCTCCCAGTAGCGCAGCACATGCGACTCTACGTTGACGATATGTGCCGCATCGGAAATCAAATAATGCGCCTTATCCATTCCGTCCCTCCTTCTCTGCTTAACTTATATTATAAGCATCCCCGGGGGTTCATACAACGAAAATCGCTCGCCTTATTGCGACATCATTTTCACTTCTGCATATTCGCAAATTTCGTATACTGCGGCAGCCATACCAGGTTGATCGTCCCAATCGGACCGTTTCTCTGCTTCGCAATGATGATCTCGGACACGCCCTTCATATCGGAATCATGGTTGTAATAATCGTCCCGGTAAATGAACATCACTACATCCGCATCCTGCTCGATCGCTCCGGATTCCCGAAGGTCGGAAAGCATGGGTCTGTGATCCGGTCGTTGTTCCACGGCACGGGACAGCTGGGAAAGCGCGATCACAGGCACGTTGAGCTCTCTCGCCAGCGCCTTCAACGACCGTGAAATGTCGGAAATCTCCTGCTGACGGGAATCTGAGGCACGACCGGAACCGGTCATCAATTGCAGATAGTCGATGATCACGAGCTTCAGGTCATGCTCCAGCTTGTACTTTCGACACTTGCTGCGCAGCTCTCCGATGGAAATGCCCGGCGTATCGTCAATGATCAGCTCTGAATTACCGATCGTGCCGGCTCCTTCGATCAGCTTCTCCCAGTCCTCGTCGGACAGGCTGCCGGTCCGCAGCGCCTGCGCGTCGACATGGGATTCCAGCGAAAACAGACGGTTGACAAGCTGCTCCTTGGACATCTCGAGAGAAAAAATGGCGGTACACATGTTTTCATGGAACGCCACATACTGTGCGATATTCAGAGCAAATGCCGTCTTGCCCATGGAGGGACGCGCGGCGATCAAAATCAGGTCGGACGGCTGCAATCCGGCTGTGCGGAAATCCAGATCCATAAATCCGGTCGGAACACCTGTCACGGCTCCGGAGGTTTTCGCAGCGTTTTCAATCCGCTCCAGGGCATTCATCACGACCTGGCGGATCGGCACATAGTCGCCGTTTTCTCCGCGGCTTGAAATCAGGTCAAAAACCTTCTTTTCCGTGATATCCATGACCGTCTGAACGCTCTCTCTGCCCAGATAACACTCATTTTCGATTTCCTCATTGATTTTAATGAGCTTTCTGCGCATGGAATGGTCTTTTACGATCTGCGCATGATGCTTTACGTTTGCCGAGGTATAGACGGCTGCCACCAGGTCACGCAGGAAATCCATGCTGATGATCTCCGGCGGAACATCCTTTTCCCTCAAACGATTCTGCAGCGTCACCAGATCCACAGGCAGACCCTTGTTGAACAGCTCGAGGATGGTCTCAAAAAGCAGCGCGTACTGCTGATAGTAGAAATCCTCGGCGATCAGCATCTCCATCGCTGTCACAATGGCATCCTTATCCATGATCATGGAACCGATGACGGACTGCTCCGCCTCCAGGCTGTTTGGCATGACACGTTTCATCAAACTCTCGTCCATGCTTGTATTCATCTCGCGTTATTCCTCCACCACATGAACTGTGAATGTGCCCGTCACCTTCGGATGCAGCCGAATGGAAACCTCTGTCATACCGAAAGTACGGATCGGTTCCGGAAGCTGCATCTTTTTTTTGTCGAGCTCAAGTCCCAGCTGCTCCCTGGCGGCTGCTGCGATCTCCTTTGTGGAGACAGAGCCGAAGGTTCTTCCTCCCTCTCCCGCCTTCATCCTGACCGTGACCTTCTTATCTTTTAACTGCGCGGCGAGCGCCTCCGCCGCCGCAAGGTTCTCCTGCGCGACCTTATCTGCATGCCGGTTCTGAAGCTTCAGGTCATTGAGGTTCTTTGCCGACGCCTCCACGCCCAGCTTCTTGGGAAAAAGCGCGTTTCTGGCATATCCGTCACTGACGTTGACAACGTCGCCCTTCTTTCCAAGGGACTTCACATCCTGCAACAAGATTACTTTCATATTACAATATCTCCTTCTTTTAACATGACATCAATGGTTTCCTGCACCCTGCGCTTCGCCTGTGCCATCGTACAATTCGTCAACTGAGCTCCCGCCACATTCATGTGACCGCCTCCGCCCAGACGCTCCATGAGCAGCTGAACATTGACCTCATCGATCGAGCGGGCACTGATATAAATTTTACCCTGATAGCTGGTCAGCACGATGGACGCCTTGATACCGGCGATATTCAAAAGCTCGTTCGCCGCCTGCGCGCACGCGATCGTAGGACTTTCCAGATCCTCTGCCGGGCAGACGGAAATCGCAAAGGATTCCCGATAGACCTCCGCGCTGCGCACTGCTTCCGCTCTCGCCTTGTAGGAAGCCATATCATCCCGCAGCAGCTTGCGCACCCGGGTGACTTCCGCCCCGGCGCGGCGCAAATACGCTGCAGCCTCAAAGGTGCGAACGCCTGTTTTTGTCATAAAGTTGTTCGTATCGATCAAAATTCCCGCATAAATGCAATCTGCCTCATGCGGCTCCAGCCTGATGTTCTCTGTAAAATACTGCAGCACCTCCGCAATCATCTCACAGGCGCTGGAAGCGTATGGCTCTACATAGGAGAGAACCGGATTTTCAATGACCTCACTGCCCTGTCTGTGATGATCAAAAACACAGACGGTATCCGTCCGCTTTAACAGCTCCGGACATTCGGTATAGCTTGGGCGGTTCGTATCCACCACCATCACAAGCGTATTGCGATTCGTGAGAAGGATTGCCTCGTCGCTCTGAATGAAAAGATCCGCCGGATAACCTTTTTCCTCCGAGAATCCTTCCACCAGCGGCCGCAGGGATGACGTCACATCATTGAGCACGATCTGCGCCTTCTTGCCGAGCACACGCGCGGCGCAGTAGATCCCAATCGCTGCGCCAAGCGCATCGACATCGCTGATGCTGTGTCCCATGATGATCACATGTTCACGGCTCATAATGACCTCCTGCAGGGCGTGTGCCTTGACGCGCGCCTTGACGCGGTTGTTGCGCTCGACCTGCTTTGCCTTACCACCGTAGTATGCCACATCCTCTCCCTCGCGGACGACCACCTGATCCCCGCCGCGACCCAATGCAAGGTCGATCGACATTCTCGCATACTCATAATTCTGTGTGTAGCTGTCTCCGCCCGCTCCGATACCGATGCTCAGCGTCACAGCCATCTCATTGCCGACTTTGACGCTCTTGACGTCCTCCATAAGCGCAAAACGGCTTTCCCGGAGCTGTGGCAGATATTTGTTCTTAAACACTACAAAATATTTGTCCTTCTCGATCTTGCGCACGAGCGCGTCGATCTCGGAAAAATATTTGTTCACCTTCCTGTCAATGAGCGCCACCAGAAGAGACCGCTTGACCTCCTCAATACTGTTGAGCGCTTCGTCATAGTTGTCGATATACACCAGCGCCGCAACCAGACGCTGCTCCTCGTTCTGCTGGATGTACCGGTTCAGTTCCGTCTCATCGAACAGATAGATGGCGGTCAGATACTCGCTGCTCTCATCCAGATCCATCAGCTCCCCGCCCTGCGCCATGGAATCAAAATACATCCGTGTCAGACAGACGCGAAAATATCTGTCCTCATAGGGCACATGCAGAGATTCTTCCCGCTCGCCCCGCTGTAAAAACTCCTTGGTGAGCGACGGGAACACCGTGGAGACAGACTTATGGTAATTCTTATCCTTTCCCGTGAGTTCCGTGAACTGCCTGTTCACCCACAGGAACTTCGCGTTATAATCCAACAGGGCATACGGTATGTCAAAGTCATTCAAAAGCTGCTTCTGCACAGTCCCATACTGTGTGGCAAAATTCACGAGCTCACGCTTTAACAGCCGCTTTGTGCGCAGATAATAAAATCTCGCATACAGAAAATAGATGATCGTGGCGCCGAAAAACAGGAAACCCAAGGCAATGCTCCTCATAAAAACTGTCACATCGAGCACGACCAGGAAAATCGTCACAAGCATGGGAAACAACAGATACACGCGCAGCGCTCCCCGCAGTTTTACGTCATTTTTTTTCAAAACCCAGCCTCCCCTTTCAGAAACTGTCCCGTTCGGATGGTTCATTCAGCAATGCAGAGCCCCCGATTTCTGCATCATTTATACTCCATTATACCATTTGGGAAGCCCGATAGAAAGCATTTTTTGCGCAAAAAGAACTGTCCACAAGAAGTGGGACAGTTCCATCATTTATCAACTATATTTAGTTTTCCTGTGCAAGTGAAAGATACCTTCCCTGGTCCATATCATCGATAAAGTTGTCGGAAATAATCCGGACTCCGGCAAGACCCTCCATATCCTCCAGCAGCTCTCCTTCTTTGGTCAGATAGCGCTTTTCCTCCCCGTCATACCGCAGATGACGATATCCGTCCTCCGCCCCCAGACCGTATTCCTGATATACGATATCGTGCCAGCCATCGGTACAATCCTCACAGATCAGAATCGGCGTGCGCAGCCCCTCAAAGGAATCCAGCACGGAAAAACTCTCCCCATCCGTCGCCAGAAGCAGCGCCGGGTCTCCGAACGAAACCCTTGTGTACTCTCCGACGACGACGACAACGATCTCCTCCTCCCCATCCTCGTTGAGATCGACATAGTTATAATAATAACGCGTCTCCGCTCTCTCCTCCTCCGGCACCTGGTAATATGCCGTCAAAAACTCCGCCAGCGCAGGGTACGGGGCATCCTCCGCATACACGACCTCTACCTCCGGCAAAACCATATCCTCCCCTGCCGTCTGCTCCGTCTCCGGCACGGCGTCTCCCACTCCGCTGCCACAGCCCGTCATCCACAGCGCCGCCTGCATCGTTACATACAGCACGCTCACTGGTACCGCTTTCTTTCCCGCGTCTCTCCTCATCTTCTCCCTCGCCTCTGCTTCCGATTAGTCTTATCATATACGATTCTTCCCAAAATTCCAAGCACCTTGCGCGATTCTTAAGGAAACATTTAAAAACGAAAAAGGCTGTCCCTCCGCCAGTGTCCGGCAAAGGTACAGCCCGTATCGTTCCTGCTCTCTGTGGGTGGCAGACCGTTATGCATTCGATATTAATCGCATACGTACGGCATCAGCGCCACGTGGCGCGCCCTCTTGATCGCTACCGTGAGCGCCCTCTGATGCTTTGCGCAGTTGCCCGTAATGCGGCGCGGCAGGATCTTCCCTCTCTCGGAGATATATCTCTTGAGCTTGTTCGTATCCTTGTAATCGATCACATTGTCCTTACCGCAAAATACGCACACTTTTTTTCTTCTATGCATCGGGCGTCTCTTCATCGGAGCGCCTTCCTTGTCCGCTGTCTTATTGAAAGCCATGATGATCCCTCCTAATCTGATTTAGTTGAACGGCAATTCCTCGTCTATGCCATCCGGAATGTTCATAAATCCGTCTCCCGCAGCGCTGCTCGGCGACGGTCTCTCCGCCTGTGTATAGCCGGAACCGTCGCCGTTGTTCGCATTCTTGCTCTCTGCAAACTCCTGATCCTCTACAATGACTTCCGTCGTATACACGCGCTGCCCTTCCTTATTCGTATAACTGCCTGTCTGGATGCGGCCGGTAACTGCAATCTTTGTCCCCTTGCGGAAATATTTCTCCGCAAACTCCCCGGTACGTCCAAATGCCACGCACGGAATAAAATCCGCCGTCTGCTGATCGCTGTCTCTCCGAAACCTGCGATCGACAGCTAAGGTATACCGCGCGATGGCTGTCGCCTGATCTCCCTGGGAATACCGAACCTCCGGATCCCTTGTCAACCGTCCCATAAGAATGACTTTGTTCATATGTCCTGTTATCCTCTCTATTATGCCTCGTCTTTTCTAACGCACAAGAAACGGAGAACGTTGTCCATAATACGGACATCCTGCTCCACTGCGGCAGGAACGCCAGACTCGGCATCAAACTGGATAAAGTAGTAATAGCCTTCGTTCATCTTCTGGACCTCATACGCAAGTCTCTTTTTGCCCCAGTCCTCAACCTCCGTCACGCTGCCGCCGGCACGGGTGATATACTCCTTTGCCTTCTCCACAACAGCGGTTCTCGCGTCGTCCTCAATCTTTGCACTGACAACGAGCGCCAACTCATACTTGTTCATGCGAATTTCCTCCTTTTGGTCTCTGGCCCACGGTCGCCGCCGTGAGCAAGGAATTTGATATACCACGAGCATCTAATATAGCACATTTTTCCTGTTGATTCAAGACTTTTTGTGTATTTCCCGGGTATTTTTTTCTACAAGCTTCCGCGCCACCATGATCTGATGCCCGCAGCCCTCGCATTTTAACCGAAAATCCGCTCCCACACGTAAGATCTCCCATTCACTGCTGCCGCAGGGATGCGGCTTCTTTAAGCGCACGACATCCCCCACTTCGTATCTGTCCATCACGCCTCCCTAGCACACGATCTGCCCGAACACTTCGCCAAGCCCTGCCTGGATCAGCAGGTCGGCGCGCCGATCCATCTGTGTCGTCGACTTGTTGATCAGCACGAGCTTATTACCCCGATAGAAATCGATCAATCCTGCCGCCGGATATACCGCGAGCGAGGTTCCGCCGATGATCAGCAGATCGGCATGGCTGATATAATAGACTGCATCCTCCATGGTCTGTTGGTCCAGTCCCTCCTCGTAGAGCACGACATCCGGTTTGATATTACCTCCGCACGAATCACAGAGCGGCGTTTTTGCACTGCTTTCCAGTATGTAACGCGCATCGAACAGCTTTCCGCATTTCTGACAGTAATTCCGATGCACGCTGCCGTGGAGCTCGAGCACCTTCCTGCTGCCCGCCATCTGGTGCAGACCGTCAATGTTCTGTGTAATGACCGCTTTGAGCTTCCCTGCCTGCTCCAGCTCGGCAAGCTTTTGGTGTGTCGTGTTCGGCTTTGCATCCAGGCACAGCATCTTGTCCCTGTAGAAACGGTAAAATTCCTCCGTATGTCTTATATAGAAGGAATGGCTTAAGATCGTCTCCGGCGGATAGTCATATTTCTGGTTGTAAAGCCCGTCCACACTGCGAAAATCAGGGATCCCGCTCTCCGTGGAAACGCCCGCGCCGCCAAAAAACACGATATTGTCCGATTCCTTCACCATCTGTACAAACGTCTCGATATTTGTCATGATCTCCCTCCTCTCCTTGCATTATACCACAAAAAAAATCGGCAGCGCCACATTTTGACGCTGCCATCTGAAGTTGCGGGAACAGGATTTGAACCTGTGACCTTCGGGTTATGAGCCCGACGAGCTTCCAGACTGCTCCATCCCGCGCTATTTTGATTGATGAAATGTATT
>CANRBT010000007.1 GCA_947628935.1 uncultured Roseburia sp.
TCCAGGATCTCTCCCGCCACATCCGGGTGGTTCATCGTATAGATATGCACGTGGTTCACACCGTTCGCGATCAGGTCGATGATCTGATCGGTCGCATACGCGATGCCGGCCTGCCGCATCGCGGCGGGGGAATCCCCGAAACGGTCCACCAGCGCCTCAAAGCGCTTCGGGATCATGCAGCCCGAGAGCGAGATGCTCCGCTTTACCTGCGACTTGCTGGTGATCGGCATGATGCCCGCCACGATCGGCACGTCGATGCCCCTGCGCAGCGCCTTGTACATAAAGCTGTAGAGAATGTTGTTGTCAAAGAACATCTGCGTCGTCAAAAACTCGCATCCCGCATCCACCTTTTCCTTCAGGTGGTCCAGATCCTCGTAGATCGTCTCCGCCTCGGGATGTCCCTCCGGATAGCACGCGCCGCCGATACAGAAATCGCCCTGCGCCCGGATATCGGCGATCAGCTCGCTCGCATGCCTGTACTGGTTCGGCAGCGGGAAGGCTGCGTTCTCCGGGATATCGCCGCGCAGCGCCAGAATGTTCTCGATCTGCTTTTCCTTGAGTTCCGCGATGACTGCAGTCACCTTCTCCTTCGTAGAAGATGCGCAGGTCAGATGCGCGAGCGCCGGAATGTGGTTGACGTTGCGCACCTCGTTTGCCAGCTCCACAGTGTAGTCGGAAGTCCCGCCGGTCGCACCGTAGGTCACGCTCATATATGCGGGCTTCAACGCCGCCATCTCCGCCACTGTCTTTTTATAGTTTTCCAGCTGTGCTCCCTGCTTCGGCGGGAACAGCTCGCAGGAAATCGTCACCTTATCCGAACGAAACAGATCGGTTAATCTCATCTCCCTGATCCTCCTCTTCCTTAAAAACTGCGCAGCTTATCCGTGCCGTCGTCCACGGTATTCTCGATCTTTCTGACTGTGACAAAATAGGAATTCTCCGCATTCACATGCACCTCGACGCGGTCGCCGACCTTATGCCCGAGCAGCGCCTTTCCCAGCGGCGACTCGTTGCTGATCAGATTCTTTAACGAATTGCCCCGGACTGTGGTCACGATCTTGTAGGTCTCCTCCTCGTCGTCATCCTCGAAGTAGACCGTGACCGTATTGTTCATGCCCACCTCGTCCTCCGCGGAATCCGTGGAGATGATCTTTGCCGTCCGTATCATGCGCTCCAGATAGCGGATCCGGCTCTCGTTCTGGTTCTTGTCCTTCTTTGCCGCGTGATATTCAAAATTTTCGCTGAGATCCCCGTGCGCCCGCGCCTCCTTGACCGCCTCGATCGCTTCCTTGCGCACCACGAGCTTCCGGTACTCGATCTCCTCCTCCATCTTTTTGATATCCTGCTCTGTCAGTTCATCGTACATGGTCCGTCTGTCCCTTTCTATTCCAATGTGATGATTCAAATAGGCGTCCGCCGAGGTCTATGCGCTCGACAGCCGCCTCCGCCGCGCTCCTCGCGCAGACTGTGAGCGCATATCCCTCCGGCATCCAGGACGCATCCTCAGAAAACGTATGGAAAACATACTCTCCCGCCCGCTCCCGAAGCACAGGGATCCCGGCAAACGGCAGGCGCATGCCCTCCCCTGTCGCCTTGCTGTAGCTCTCCTTCCTCGTCCACAGACGCGCGAACGCCGCCGCGTCCTCCTGTACGGAGAGATACCGCTGCTCCTCCTCCGAAAAGCAGCGCCGCAGCAGCGCCGGGCGAACCTGCCGCGCACCCTCCAGATCGATCCCCACCTCCGCCGTGTCAAAAACAGCCGCCGCATAATCCCCCGCGTGCGTCAGACTCAGACAGGGCGCTCCCTGACCCTTGAGATAAGGCTTCCCATGCGCCGCACGACACAGCTCCAGCTTCCGACAGCCCTGCACATCCGAGAGCAGGCTCATTCCCTGCTGCCGCAGACCGTATTCCAGCAAAAGCCCTGCCGCGAGGGAACGCCTTTTGTCCCCGGGGCTCCGATAGCGTGCGATCCGCTCCTGCCGCTCCCCTGGCACACAGACGATCATCTTCTCAAACAGCTCCTCATTTTCAAGCGGTCGGATATCCGCCAGAAGGATCCGCACAGGATCAGCCTCCCAAAATGCCTGCCAGATGCCGCTTTGCCTGCAAAAGCTCCTCGTACGGAGACAGGAGGTTCTCATCCGTACCGGCGCGCAGCGGCTCCACGATCTGTACAGCCAGGTCGTACATCGGCGTGAGTCCCATGTTGGCGAGCACTCCCTTTAAGGTATGCGCGTGGTCGAATGCTTCCTGTATGCGATGCTCCCGCAGAGCTTTGCCAAGCCCTTCAAACGAAGGGTCGTCAAGGACCGCGTACAGACAGCTCGTATACAGCTCTTCGTCATCCAGGAAGCGCTCCATCGCTCCGTCCACATCACACTGCCATTTCCGTAGTTCCTCTGTCATTGCTCCCATTCTCTCTCTCCTTGCTTCTCTCCGCCGTGCCATGTACTTCATCATAGCAAAAATGAAGCGGGTTTTCAAGGCGTCATGGTTAAATTTCGGCAAACCCCATGTATGCAAGGTACCGTTCGTCAAACGCATCCTGCATGGCAAGATTCAGCTCCGTGGCGTGATCCGCGATCCATTCCAGCCGCGCATCGGCGCTCTCTCCCTCACACAGATACCGCACGGCGCCCTCCAGGGCGCTGTTGCCCGCCAAAGCCACCCGTCCGGCAAGCGAGGCGGGGATCATGCCGATGCGAACGGCCTGCCCGACATCCATGCCGTACCCAAAGCCGCCCGCCAGCGCGACCGTCAGCTCCTCCCTCACGCTCTCTCCCCTGCCGCGTCTCCCGTATTCCTCCAGCAAAGTTTCAATGCCGGCGCGGATGGCCGCTTTTCCCATCTGCACCTGCCGGATGTCCCCCTGCGTGAAACGCAGCCCATGCTCCGACACAGGCACGCCCTCCGTAAACCACGGTTCCGCGAGCGTCCCGTTCCCGTCGATCAGCTTGCTCGCCGCAAGCTCCCCCACAAGGTCAATGACGCCCGTCCCGCAAAGTCCGACCGGCTCCCTGCCGCCGAGCGTCTCCACGGCAAACCGAAGCCGCTCCGTCCCCCCGCCGCCCGGGGATGCCGCGCGCACCAGCCGCACATGGCTCACGGCTCCCGGAACGCCCGGCACGCCGCACGAGAGACCTCCTCCCTCGAACACGGGACCCGCCGCGGCGGAAGTGACCAGGAATCCGTCTCTGCACCCCAGCGCCATCTCCCCGTTCGTCCCGATATCCAGCAGCAGCCGCGGGCTGTCGCTCCGGTCCATCCCGAGCGCATAGATGCCGGCGACGATATCCGCTCCGACGAACGCGCTGATGCCCGGGAGCACAACCGCCTCTGCTTCCCACGGCACGCCGAGCAGCTCTGCCGCCGTCCCCCTCCAGAGCGAGAGATCCTCCGGCGTAAACGGCGCCGCGCCCAGCCCCGCACAGGACAGTCCCCGCAGCAGATGACACATGGTCGTATTTCCCACGAGCACGATCCGCTCCGTCTGCTCCGGCGCGATGTCCGCCCCGGCAAAAAGCCGCTCCAAAAGGTCTGTGATATCCGCACGGATACGCGCGCGCAGCTCCTCTCCCTTTCCGCTGTTCGCCGCCTGGATGCGCGCGATCACGTCCGCTCCAAATGCGCGCTGTCCGTTGACTGCGGAGGCCACGGAGACCCTGACGCCGTCAGGCAGCCTCACCAGCACGGCTGCCAGCGTCGTCGTGCCGATATCGACCGCCACCCCATAGCGGGTCGTCCGACCGGCTGTCCGGTCGTCCTTCCCCCTCCCGCCGCTGCCACAGGGAATCCCTTCCGTCAGCACCTGCAGCTCCGCTTCGCCCGCTCCTGCGATCTGCAGGCTGCCCTCCCGCACGCCGCGCACAGCGCACGCGAGACGCACCCCTTCCCGCAGCGCCTGCGGCGTCAAAAGCGCCCGCTCCTTCGCGGTCGGCTCCGGCGCATCCCGAAGGAACCGCACCTGACATCTGGCGCAGTTCCCCTTCCCGTTGCACTCGGCAGGAAGATAGATGCCGTTCTCCTGCAGCGTCTCCAGCAGGCTCTCCTGCGGCTGTCCCTGTTCGATATAGGAGGACGACCCGTCCCCATTCCTGATCTCGATCATACCTGTACCCCTCCCGCGCCGCTGCCCGGGTAGTCCACGCCCGCCCGTTTCGCCTGAGACATCTGGTCCTTGCGCGCAATGTGATAGATCCGGCCGCCCTTCCGAAAGCACGCGCCGGTCTGCTTGAACCGGAACGGCACATCGTATTTGACGCACTGGTTCATGGTCTGCAGGATCCACGCAAAATCGCACACCCTCGCATCATCCCCCGACTCCCCGCCGCAGATGACGCGCTCGATCCGCCCGCTCTCCAAATAAGGCTCGATCGTGATCGCCTCGAGCATCGGCTCGTGAAGGATCGCCCGATGACGGATGGGCAGGGACAAAAAATAGGGCAGCCGGTCGTCGGCACGGCTCTGGTTCTCCGCCGTACACATGATCGTCACGTTCTCGTAGCCCTCGCCCCAGTCCTCCGGAAGCGAGACAAAAAAACGCCGGATGCGCTTGGTGATGATGACGAACTGCAGGTCACGCCGCTCCCGTATCATCGCCCACGCCTCCTTCCGCCATTCGTCCGCATCCTTGAGAAAAAAGTCGGAGGTCATGCAGGTGTAGACCGGCTCCTCCTCCGGCATGAGCTTATATTCCTTCTTCCGGTTGCGCTGTATCGGAAGGTCGAACTTGGCCGTCTTTGTGACCTGTGAGGAGTCCTTGCCGAACTCCGCGTCCCGCCGGTACACGTAGCAGTGGTTACAGCCCGGACTGATCTTGACGCAGCCGTGCCACGGATTCCAGATTGCCATGCGCTCTGCCTCCCCTCCCGGCGGATTTTCCCTTGTGTTTTCCGCCGCGAATGCTTATAATCGTACTGATAAAAATGAATGGAGCATAAAAGATGAAACTGATCTCATGGAACGTCAACGGGCTGCGCGCCTGTGTACAAAAGGGTTTTCCGGAATTCTTCGCCGCCGCGGACGCAGATATCTTCTGCATCCAGGAGTCCAAGCTCTCCGAGGGGCAGATCGATCTTCCGCTGCCCGGCTATCACCAGTTCTGGAACTATGCGGAGAAAAAGGGCTATTCCGGCACCGCGGTTTTCGCAAAACGCGAACCGCTCGCCGTCTCCCGCGGCATCGGCGTCGAGGAGCACGACCACGAGGGGCGCGTCATCACCCTCGAATACGCCGGTTTTTTCCTCGTGACCTGCTACACGCCGAACTCGCAGAACGAGCTCGCACGCCTGCCCTACCGGATGCGATGGGAGGACGATTTCCGCGCCTACCTCAAGCGGCTGGACGAAAAAAAGCCCGTCATCCTCTGCGGGGATCTGAACGTCGCCCATCGGGAGATCGACCTGAAAAATCCCAGGACGAACCGCCGGAACGCGGGCTTTACCGACGAGGAGCGCGAAAAGCTCTCGGCGCTCTTAGACGCCGGCTTCACAGATACGTTCCGCTATTTTTATCCGGACGCGGAGGGCGTCTACTCCTGGTGGTCGTACCGGTTCCGGGCGCGGGAGAAGAACGCCGGATGGCGCATCGACTACTTCCTCACCTCCGCCTCGCTCAACGAAAAGCTGCTGGACGCCGGGATCCACACGGAGGTGACAGGCTCCGATCACTGTCCGGTCGAGCTGACGATCGCGCTGTAGCATTTCCCGGGACAGACGCTATCCCTCCGTAAGAGATCTGATCCAGGATCCCCGTAAGGTGCGCGATGGCGACGCCGTAATTCGTCATCGGCACTCCCTGATCCCTCGCCCGCTCCACGCGCGAGAGGACGTATCTGCGGTTGAACATGCACGCCCCGCACTGGATGACAAGATCATAGCCCGAAAGCTCCTGCGGAAAATCCGTGCCGCTGACGTTCGTCACGGAAAGCCGCTCCCCGACGCGTTTCCGCAGCATCCGCGGCAGCTTCTCCCTGCCGATGTCCTCCGAGAGCGGCGCGTGGGTACAACACTCCGCGATCAGCACCCGGGAGTCCTCTGTCAGCGCGTCGATCGCCTTCGCCCCCTCCAGATAATAGGGCAGATCCCCCTTGTACGCGGCAAAGAGCACGGAAAAGGAGGTCAGCATGCTCTCCTTCGGCTTACGCTCATAGACATAGCCGAACGCCTGGGAGTCCGTGATGATGAGTCTGGGCGGACGCCGCAGCGCCTCCAGCGCGGACGCGAGCCGGTCGGTCGTCACGCTCATGACCAGGCATTTCCTGTCAAGCAGCTCGCGGATGGTCTGCACCTGCGGCAGGATCAGCCTGCCCTTGGGCGCCTGGATATCCTGCGGCATCACGAGAAGTACCAGATCCCCCTCGCGCACCAGCTCTCCTGTGATGCTCCTCGCCCCGTAATCCTCCGGCAGCAGCCGGACCAGCGCCTCCCGCACCGCAGCCATCCCCTCGCCCGTCCCGGCATTGACGGCAACGGCGTCCTCGCCGGTCTCCCTTTTGAGCCGCGCAAAAAGCTCCGACACAGCCGCGTCCGGTCCTTTCGTGTTCACGGCGAACAGGACGGGCGTCCTCCGCTCTCTGAAAAAACGATACCAGCGCAGTTCCTCGTCCAGTTCTTCGTCCCCCGCCGCGATCAGCAGGATCGCAAGCTCCGTCTTTTCCGCGGCAAGGCGCGTCCTCTCCAGGCGCTGCTCCCCCAGCGCTCCCGCGTCGTCAAAACCCGCTGTGTCGATGAGGACGCAGGGACCGATCGGGTGCACCTCCATCGCCTTGTAGATCGGGTCGGTCGTCGTCCCGGCAACGTCCGCGACGATCGAGACCTCCTGTCCCGTAAAGGCATTCAAAAACGTCGATTTCCCACTGTTTGTCTTTCCGAAGATACCGATATGAAGCCGGCTGCCCGCCGGCGTCTCGTTCAGGTTCACTGCCACAGCGCCTCCCTTCCC
Source organism: uncultured Roseburia sp. (assembly GCA_947628935.1). Lineage (GTDB taxonomy): Bacteria > Bacillota > Clostridia > Lachnospirales > Lachnospiraceae > Roseburia. The sequence goes on from CANRBT010000007.1 coordinate 6,946, forward strand.
GCCGTCCTGCGGCTAAAAGCGGAAATCCCGCCTTCCCTCCGCGATGTCGTGGATGTGCTCGTATGCCGTCTGCCGCACCTTGGGATTCGGGATCTTTTCCAGCTCCCGCTCGATGAGCGCCATGCCGATCTCCCGCGTCTCCCTGCCCGCATAATCCTCCAGATATTCCTTTAAGGTCATGAGCGCGTTCGGATGGCAGCAGTTTAAGATCTGCCTGTTTTTGCAGAGCGACATGAAGCGGTCGCCCGTGCGCCCCTCGCGGTAGCACGCCGTACAGAAGCTGGGAATGTAGCCGAGCTTCATCAGCCAGTTCACGACCTCGTCGAGCGTCCGCCTGTCACTGACGTCAAACTGGGCGCTCGTCACCTCCTCCTCCGTCTCCGGCTCCGCGTAGCCTCCCACGCTGGTCCGGGACGCCCCGCTGATCTGCGAGACGCCGAGCGGGAGCACCTTCTCACGGACCTCCTGACTCTCGCGGGTCGAGATGATCATTCCGGTATACGGCACGCTGATGCGGATCAGCGCGCAGAGCTTTGCAAAGGTGTCGTCGTCGATCCCGTTGTCGAACGCCGACGGATCGATGTCGTCCGCGTGCTTCACACGCGGCACGCTGATCGTGTGCGGTCCCACGCCGTGTACCGCCTCCAGATGCTCCGCATGCATCAGAAGCCCCGCAAACTCATAGCGGTACATCTCGAGTCCGAACAGCACGCCAAGCCCCACGTCGTCGATCCCACCCTCCATCGCGCGGTCCATCGCCTCCGTGTGGTACGCGTAATCATGCTTCGGTCCTGTCGGGTGGAGCTTTTCATAGCTCTCCTTATGGTACGTCTCCTGAAACAGGATATACGTCCCGATGCCCGCTTCCTTCAGCTTCCGGTAATTCTCCACAGTCGTCGCCGCGATGTTGACATTGACGCGGCGGATCGCGCCGTTCCTGTGTTTGATGCCGTATATGGTTCGGATGCTCTCCAGAATATACTCGATCGGATTGTTCACAGGATCCTCGCCCGCCTCGATCGCCAGCCGCTTGTGTCCCATATCCTGTAACGCCGTCACCTCCGCGGCGATCTCCTCCTGCGTCAGCTTCTTTCTGGCAATGTGTTTGTTCTTGCTGTGATAGGGACAGTACACACAGCCGTTGACACAGTAATTGGAGAGATAGAGCGGCGCGAACAGCACGATGCGGTTCCCGTAATAATCCTTTTTGATCTGTTCGGCGAGCGCGTACATCTCCGCCGTCTTCTCCGGATCGTCGCATGCCAACAGCACGGACGCCTCCCTGTGGTCAAGCCCCTTGCGCTCCCTCGCCTTTGCGAGGATCGCGTCGACCAGCTCTCCGTTGCCGCGGTTTTCGTCCGCATAGGCGAGCGTTGCCCGGATCTCCTCGTCGGAGATAAATTCTTCCGCTTTCATAGACGATACGTGATACATATGCTCCTCCTCTATTCCACTTTCCCCGGATCCCGTCTGCAGTCCCCGCGATCCGTCACGATCCGATACCCGATCTCCTCCATGCGGCGCGCCAGACAGGAGAGGCACTCCGCCGCCTCCTCCCCCGTGCAGATCTTATTGTCGTACAGACGATATTTTTTCCGCACGCCGACGGGCGAGAGATTCGGCATGACGACATTGGCGCCCGCCAGGATCCCCCTCTCCCTGCCCTTCGGGTGCAGCGTGCCGAGCGCGGTCGTCGCGGGGAGCAGCGCATGCGGATGCAGCAGGCGCAGAACGGAGAGCAGCCGGAGCGTCGTCTCCACGCTCCCCGCCGCCTCCCCGCCGAACGGGGTATCTTTCTGCGGGATGAAGGGTCCGATGCCGACCATCTCCGGTCCCAGATCCCGGATAAAAAGCAGATCCTCATACAAGGTCTCCACGGTCTGGTACGGCGAGCCGACCATGAACCCGCAGCCCGTCTGATAACCGATCTCCTTCAAGTCGTACAGGCAGCGTTTTCGCTCCGCGAGCGAGAGTTCCGGGGGGTGCAGCCTCCTGTAATGCGTCTCATCCGCCGTCTCGTGCCGCAGCAGGTAACGGTCCGCGCCCGCGTCAAAATATGCCTGATAGCTCGCGCGCGGCTTCTCTCCGACAGAGAGCGTCACAGCACAATCCGGGAAACGCTTTTTGATCTCCGACACGAGCGCACAGATCTTTTCGTCGGTAAAATAAGGATCCTCCCCTCCCTGCAGGACAAAGGTGCGAAACCCCAGCCCGTAGCCCTGACGGCAGCACTCCAGGATCTCCTCCTCCGTGAGCCGATAGCGCTCCGCCAGACGGTTGCCTCTCCGGATGCCGCAGTAATAGCAGTCGTTCCTGCAATAGCTGGTAAACTCGATGAGCCCTCGTATGTAGATGTCCCTGCCGTACACGGCATCCGCCGCCTCGCGCGCCGTCTGCGCGAGATAGGCGGCGCTCTCCCCGTCCTCTGTGCCGAGCAGGCAGGAAAGCCCCTCTCTGTCGATCGTATGCTCCTGTTTCAGCCTCTCTATGACTGCACGCTCCCGCCTCATCGCTTCTCTCCTTTAACAGTTATCTCAGAACAGGAACCGGGCGAGCGCGTAATTGCTCAGATCCCTTCCCCGCTCCGTCAGAAAGATATGTCCGGCGCGCTTTGCCAGAAGACCGTCCCCCTCGAGCTTCCGCAGGACGTCCTCATAGATCGCCTCGATCTCAACGCCGAACGACCGCGCGAACCGCTCCCTGGTAATGCCATCCGTCAGGCGGAGCCCTAAAAACATGAACTCCTCGATCTGCGCCTTGCGCCCGAGCCGCTCCGCAGAGGCGTGCATATTCGTCGCGGGCAGCTCATCCTCCTCATTCTGCCAGATCCCCTCCCGCATCTTTGTGCTCTCCCGGATATAGCGATCCATGTCGCTGATATTGGCGTAGCGGATGTTTTCCATCAGGGAGGACGCCCCCAGTCCCATCCCCAGATAATTCGCCCGCTCCCAGTAGCCGATGTTGTGCCTGCAGGCAAACCCGGGGCGCGCGTAATTGGAGATCTCATACTGCCGGTAGCCCGCGTCCGCCAACAAACGCTCGGCAAGCTTCATCATGCGGTACTCCTCGTCCTCCGAGGGCAGCGACACAGGCCGCAGACCCGCCTGAAGCTTGACCACGTCGAACTTGTAAATGTCATAGAACGGCGTCCCCTTCTCGATCATCAGGGAATACACGGAAAGGTGCTCCGGCTTCAGACGGAGCACCTGCTGCAGGGACTGCTCAAACCGCTCCGCCGTCTGCTCCGGGAGCGCGCTCATCAGGTCGACGTTGATATTTTCAAACCCGCATCGGCGCGCCAGGTCATAGGTCTGGAGAAACTGGTCGAAGGTGTGGACACGCCCCAGCAAACGCAGCTCCCCGTCAAGCGCGGACTGCAAGCCGATACTGAGCCGGTTGATCCCGACGTTTCGGTAGGCGCGCAGCTTTCGCTCCGACACTGTGCCCGGGTTGCACTCGATCGTGATCTCCGCATCCAGATCGACGGAAAACGCCTGATACAGCGCCTCCACCACGCTCACGATCAGCTCCTCCCCGAGCCAGGTAGGAGTGCCTCCTCCTATATAAACGGTCGAGACGCGGTATGCCTTACATTTTTTCCCATAGTACGCGATCTCACGCAGCAGCGCCTCCACGTAGACCTGCTGGGTGCTCTCGTTCGCCGGGAAGGACAGGAAGTCGCAGTATTCACATTTTTTCATGCAGAATGGAATATGCAGATACAATTCCATCGTCTTCTCGCCCATCGTTCCTCCATCTAATCCTCATCGAGCTTCAGCACGCTCATGAACGCTTCCTGCGGGATCTCCACAGTGCCGATCTGGCGCATCCGCTTCTTCCCCTCCTTCTGCTTCTCCAAAAGCTTTCTCTTGCGGGTGATATCGCCGCCGTAGCATTTCGCGAGCACATCCTTGCGCATTGCCTTTACGGTCTCCCGCGCGATGATCTTGCCGCCGACCGCCGCCTGGATCGGGATCTCAAACAGATGCCTCGGTATCTCCTCCTTCAACCGCTCGCACATCCTTCTCCCGCGGTCGTAAGCGCTGTCCTTAAACACGATAAAGGAAAGGGCGTCCACCTGCTCCCGGTTGATCAGGATATCCAGCTTGACAAGCTCCGAGCGCACATAGCCCTTGAGCTCATAATCAAACGACGCATACCCCCTCGAACGGGATTTTAACGCATCGAAAAAATCATAGATGATCTCGTTGAGCGGCAGATCGTATTTGATGAGCGCCCGCGTCTCCTCCAGGTACTCCATGCTGATATAGGTGCCGCGCCGCTCCTGGCAGAGCGTCATGATCGCGCCGACATAGTCGCTCGTCACCATGATCTCCGCCGCCACCACAGGCTCCTCCATGTATTCGATCTCCGACGGATCCGGCAGATTCGACGGATTGGTCAGCTCCATGACCTCCCCGTCCGTCTTATGCACCTTGTAGATCACGCCGGGAGCCGTCGTCACAAGATCCAGGTTGAACTCCCGCTCGAGCCGCTCCTGGATGATCTCCAGATGCAAAAGCCCCAAAAAACCGCACCGGAAGCCGAACCCCAGCGCCAGCGACGTCTCCGGCTCAAAGTGCAGCGACGCGTCGTTGACCTGCAGCTTTTCCAGCGCGTCCCGCAGCTCCGGGTAACGCGCGCTGTCCGCCGGGTACATGCCGCAGTAGACCATCGGGTTCACCTTTTTATAGCCGGGCAGCGGCACGGCGCACGGGCGGTCTGCATTCGTCACCGTATCGCCCACGCGGGTGTCCGCGACATTCTTGATACCTGCGCACAGATAGCCGACCATCCCCGCGGAGAGCTCCCCGCACGGGAGGAACTGCCCCGCGCCGAAGTAGCCGACCTCCGTGACCTCGGACTGCGCGCCGGTCGCCATCATTCTGACCGGATCCCCGACCCTCACGGTCCCCTCCTTGATCCTGCAGAAGACGATCACGCCCTTGTAGGGATCGTAGAGCGCGTCAAAGATCAGCGCCTGCAGGGGAGCCTCGGGATCGCCGCCCGGCGCAGGGATCTTCTCTACGATCTGCTCCAGCACCTGGTCGATGTTGAGCCCCGTCTTTGCGGAGATCCGCGGCGCATCCTGCGCTTCGATCCCGATGACATCCTCGATCTCGCGGATGACCTCATCCGGCTGCGCGCTCGGCAGATCGATCTTGTTGATGACCGGCATCACATCGAGGTCGTGGTCGAGCGCGAGGTAGACGTTTGCGAGCGTCTGCGCCTCCACCCCCTGAGCCGCATCCACGACGAGGATCGCGCCGTCGCACGCGGCGAGACTGCGCGAGACCTCGTAGTTGAAATCCACATGCCCCGGCGTGTCGATCAGGTTGAATATATACTCCTCCCCGTCCTTTGCCTTGTAGATGATGCGCACCGCCTGCGACTTGATCGTGATGCCGCGCTCGCGCTCCAGCTCCATATTGTCAAGCACCTGCGCCTGCATCTCACGGCTCGTCAGCGTCCCTGTGCTCTCAATGATACGGTCTGCAAGCGTGGATTTGCCGTGGTCGATGTGCGCGATGATACAAAAATTCCTGATCCTGTCCTGACTGATTGCCATACTCCCTCTCCATTCTGCTGCACACTGATACGCCCTATTATATCATGACGACGCCAAAAAATCTACCTCATGCCCCCTTCTTCCCGCTCTCCTGCGACGCGAGCCCGTCCACCGCCGCAAGGATCTCTCTCCTGCACTGTTCGCCGAGCGCCTGCGCACCCGCCAGCCTGCTCTTCAGCTTTTGATGCTCCTGTACCAGCCTTTTCGCATCCCGCGCCGCAAATGGTCTTGCCATCGTTCCTCCCTTTTCGAAGCCCTACTGCTGCCACGCCACCAGATCCGCCAGCGTCACGTGATCGACCACGTCGCGGATCGCCGCATCCACCTTTTCCCAGAGCACGATCGTCGCGCACTTCTGCTGCTTCGGGCATGGGTTCTCATCCGACGCCAGGCACTCCACGGGGGCAAGCGAACCCTCCGTCAGGCGCAGGATGTCCCCGATCACATACTCCTCGAGCGGTCTCGTCAGACGGTAGCCGCCCTGATGCCCGCGGCTGCTCGCCACATACCCCGCCTTGTTTAAGATCGAAATGATCTGCTCCGTATATTTGACCGATATCTCCTGCCGCGTCGCCATCTCCTTGACCGACACCGGTTGTCCGTCGCCGCCGTGCAGCGCAAGATCGTACAGCAGATGGATCGCATATCTCCCCTTTGTCGTGATCTTCACGCTTCATCCCTCCCTACCGATTCCTCGCCAAGCAGTCCCTCATAGTCCTCCCGCAGATAGCGGTGGTAGAACGCATGCCCCTTGTCGAACGTCACGCAGTAGCGGAATTCGTCCGGTATTCCGTCTTCAAAATAAAACACCAGATCCACGCCCTCCCAGTCTGCGCTCTCGCAGCGGACATGCGCGGACCACCGCGAGAAAAGCGCGCACACACGCTCCGGCGTCACATCATGCCCCGCAAAGCATGCGACCAGCTCCCGCAGGAAGGGCGGCGCCTCCAGCTTCTCGTGCACATACGCCGCGCCCTCCGCCGGGATCCGAAAGCAGATGCGGTCCCCCTCCGAAAGGCTCACCCTCACGTCCCCGAGGCTGTCCTTCGCATAGGATAAAAAACCGGAGAGTGCCGGCAAGACCTCCCTGCCGTCCCTCTCCGCGATTCCAAGGATATGCGCCACAGAGGAGCAGGGCAGATAAAAGCGGATCGTCTCCCGCTCATACCCAAGCTTGAGCTGCTCCTCCAGCACCATATCACAGAGATAGCCACACAGCCTTCCGTAATCCGGCAGGCACTCCTCTGCTGCCATCAGTACTCTTCCTCCTCTTCGCCCTCGCTGATGTCGTTTTTGGGCTTCTCAAGACCTTCGATCTTGATGTTGTTCTTCTCCGCGTAATCCCAGAGCGCCGCGTGGATCGCCTCCTCCGCGAGCAGCGAGCAGTGCACCTTGACGGGCGGCAGTCCGTCAAGCGCCTCCATGACCGCCTGATTCGTGATCTGAAGCGCCTCGTAGATCGTCTTTCCCTTTACGAGCTCTGTCGCCATGCTGCTCGTCGCCACCGCAGCGCCGCAGCCGAACGTCTTGAATTTGCACTCCCGGATCACCTGGTTCTCGTCGATATCCAGGTACATCCGCATGATATCCCCGCACTTTGCATTGCCGACCGTGCCGACGCCGCTCGCGTTCTCGATCTCCCCCACATTTCTCGGGTTCTGAAAATGATCCATCACCTTTTCGCTGTACATATCCGACCCTCCATCCACTGAATTACTTCTGCTGCTTTTTGACAAAATCCTCATAGAGTGGAGACATGCTCCGCAGACGCTCCACGATCTCCTTTAGGTGATCCACCACGAAATCCGCATCCTCCATCGTCGTCTCCCCGCTGATCGTCAGGCGCAGCGAGCCGTGCGCGATCTCATGCGGCAGCCCGATCGCCAGGAGCACATGGGACGGATCCAGGGAACCGGAGGTACAAGCCGAACCGCTCGACGCACAGACACCCTTGCCGTCGAGCATGATCAGCATCGACTCTCCCTCGATGAACTGAAAGCTGAAGTTCACATTGTTCGGCAGACGCTTCACGCGGTCGCCGTTCAGCCTCGCGTAGGGGATCTCCCTCTCGATACGCTCGATCAGATGATCCCTGACCGCGGTCTCCCTTGCCGTGCGCTCCTCCATTTCCGCCACTGCGAGCTGTGCCGCTCTTGCCATTCCCACGATGCCCGGCACGTTCTCAGTGCCCGCCCTTCTGTGCCGCTCCTGTGCACCGCCATGCACAAACGACCGGATCTTTACGCCCCGTCGGATATAAAGGAAGCCGATCCCCTTGGGACCGTTGATCTTGTGACCGCTGACACTGAGCATATCAATGTTCATCGCATCCACATCGATCGGCACCTGCGTGTATGCCTGTACGGCATCCGTGTGGAACAGCACGCCGTGCTCCTTCGCCACGCGACCGATCTCTGCGACCGGTTCGATCGTCCCGATCTCATTGTTTGCAAACATCACGGAAATCAGGATCGTGTCCGGGCGGATCGCACGCTCCAATGCCTCCACATCCACCAGCCCGTTCTCGTCCACATCGAGATATGTCACCTCATACCCGCGCTTCTCGAGATATTCGCAGGTGTGCAGCAATGCGTGATGCTCGATCTTCGTCGTGATGATATGCTTTCCCTTTTCCGCATACGCCTCCGCAGTCGCCTTCACAGCCCAGTTGTCGGACTCCGATCCGCCCGCTGTAAAATAGATGTTCTCCGGCGCTGTACCGATCGTCCCCGCGATGATCTCCCTCGCGTCCGCGATCGCCTTCTTCGTCTCTCCGGAAATGCCGTAGATGCTGGACGGATTGCCGAATTTTTCCGTAAAATACGGAAGCATCGCGTCCAGCACCTCCCTGCGCACAGGGGTCGTCGCCGCATTGTCCATATAAATGAATCTCTTTTCCATCTCCGTACCCTCACATTTCATATCATAGTCGTATGATATGAATTATAGTAGTACGAAACCCTGTGTTTGTCAACAGGATTTTGGCAGAAGGGAGGGTTCTTCAAACTGCGCATTGTACAGGTTCGCATAAAATCCCCCCGCCGCAAGCAGCTCCCTGTGGCTTCCCTGCTCGACAATATCCCCGTCCTTCATCACGAGGATCAGATCCGCATCCCGGATCGTGGAGAGACGGTGCGCGATGATAAAACTCGTACGTCCCCGCATCAGATTATCCATCGCCTTCTGGATCGCGATCTCCGTGCGCGTGTCCACAGACGAGGTCGCCTCGTCGAGGATCAGGATCCTGTTGTCCGCCAGGATCGCACGCGCGATCGTCAGAAGCTGCTTCTGCCCCTGCGACACATTGCTCGCGTCCTCGTTCAGCTCCATCTGATATCCGCCCGGAAGCGTGCGGATAAAGCGGTCCGCATGAGCTGCTTTTGCCGCCGCGACGACTTCCTCATCGGTCGCGTCCAGCCGTCCGTAACGGATATTTTCCATAATCGTGCCCTGAAACAGCCAGGTGTCCTGCAGAACCATCCCGAACGCGTCGCGCAGCTCGCGCCGGTCAAAATCACGGACGTCATGTCCGTCCAGACGGATCGATCCCGCATTGACGTCGTAAAAACGCATCAGAAGCTTCACCATCGTCGTCTTCCCCGCGCCGGTCGGACCCACGATCGCGATCTTCTGCCCCTGGGCAACCTTCGCGCTGAAATCATGAATAATGATCCGCTCGGGATCATAGCCGAACCGCACATGCTCGAAGCTCACGGCTCCCGTGACTGTGCTCACGTCGACCGGGTGCGCAGCGCGCTGCTCCTCCTCCTCCTCGTTCAAAAACTCGAACACACGCTCCGACGCCGCCGCCATCGACTGCAGAAGATTGATCACCTGCGCGATCTGCTGGATCGGCTGGGTAAAATTCCTCACATACTGGATGAATGCCTGGATATCCCCGATCGAGATCGCGCCGCGTATCGCAAGCAATCCTCCCACAAGCGCAACCGCCGCATAGCCAAGATTTCCGACGAACATCATGATCGGCTGCATCATACCGGAAAAGAACTGCGACTTCCACGCCGATTCGTAGAGGATCCGGTTCGTCCGGTCAAACTCCTCGAGGGTCGCCTCCTCGCGGTTGAACGCCTTTACAACGAGATGACCCCCGTAAACCTCCTCCACCTGTCCGTTGATATGCCCCAGGTACTCCTGCTGCCGCTTAAAATACTGCTGCGAGTGCTTGACGACCACGGAGACCAGAAACATGGAGATCGGCAGAATGACAAGTGCGATCAGCGTCATGAGCGGCGAGATGCTCAGCATCATGATCAGCACGCCGATCAGCGTCGCGACGGACGTGATGATCATGGTAAGGCTCTGTGACAAGCCCTGTCCCATCGTGTCGACATCGTTCGTGATACGCGAGAGCACTTCCCCGTAGGTACGGCTCTCAAAGTACTTCATCGGCATCCGGTTGATCTTCTCGGAGATCTCCCTGCGCAGACGGTAGCAGACCTTCTGCGTGATGCTGTTCATGATCCAGCCCTGCAAAAAGGAAAATGCCGCGCTGCACAGATACAATCCCAGCACAAACAAAAGGATCCGTCCGATGCGGTCAAAATCAATGCCGCCGGTCCCGCTGATCTTTGCGAGCAATCCCTCCGAGAGCGCCGTCGTCGCGCGCCCCATGATCTTCGGTCCGATCACGCTGAACACGGTCGAGCATGCCGCCGCAAGCGCCACCACCAGGATCGGGAGCTTATACGTACTGATGTAGGCGGCAAGCTTGCCGATCGAGCCCTTAAAATCTCTCGCCTTCTCCCCGGGCATTCCCATCCTGCCCCCTCTGGGTCCTCTTCTCTCACTCATTGCCGCTCACCTCACCCTCCGTCAATCCAAGCTCCCTTGCAGACATCTGGGACCTCGCGATCTCACGATAGGTCTCACAGCCTTGCAGCAGCTCCTCGTGCGTCCCCTTTCCCACGATCCTCCCGTCGTTCAGCACCAAAATCTGATCGGCATGCAGGATCGTGCTCACCCTCTGTGCCACGATGATGACCGTCTTGTCTTTTACCTTTTCAGCCAGCGCCTGCCGCAGCGCCGCATCGGTCTTCAGATCCAGCGCGGAAAAGCTGTCATCGAAGAGGAATACCTGCGGCGCCTTTGCGATCGCACGGGCAATGGCAAGCCGCTGCTTCTGACCGCCCGAGACGTTGGAGCCTCCCTGGGCGATACCGCTTTCATATTGTTCCTCCTTCTCCCCGATAAAATCCGCTGCCTGGGCGATCTCCGCCGCCTCCCGCAGCTCCTCGTCCGTCGCCTCCGGACGTCCGAAGCGCAGGTTCGAGGCGATCGTACCGGAGAACAGTACGCCCTTTTGCGGTACGTACCCGATCTCTCCGCGCAGATCCTTCATCGAAAGCTCGCGGATATCCACACCGTCGAGCGTGATGCTGCCCCCTGTCACGTCATAAAGGCGCGGGATCAGTTTGACCAGCGTGGATTTTCCGCATCCCGTACTGCCGATGATCGCCGTCGTCTTTCCCGGCTCCGCAACGAAATCAATATTCGACAGCGCATCCTCCTCCGCACCCGGATAGCGGAAATCCACATGGGAAAACCGCACCACGCCCCTGCGGGCGGCAAGCGCCTTCGGCTCCTGTATCTCCAAAATGGACGACTCCGTGCGGATGACCTCGTCGATGCGCTCCGCCGCCACAGCCGCACGCGGCAGCATGATCGACATTGCCGTCAGCATCAAAAACGACATGACGATCATCATGGCATAGGTAATGAAGGCGGTCATCGCCCCGACCTGCATCACGCCGGCATCCACCCTGTGGGCGCTGACCCACACGATACTGACCGTCAACACATTCATGATCATCATCATGCCCGGCATCATAAAGGTCATGATACGGCTCGTAAAAAGCATCGTTTTTGTCAGATTCCGGTTCGCCTCATCAAACCGTTTCTCCTCGTGCTCCTCGCGCTTGAAGGCGCGAATGACCGAAAGCCCCGTCAGGATCTCGCGCGCCACCAGATTGATACGGTCCACAAGCTTTTGCATCAGCTTGAATTTTGGCATCGCGACAGACATCAGGAGCATGACATAGCCCAGGATCACGACCAGCGCCAGCGCGATGATATAGCCCATGCCCGCTCCGGTCTCTATGACCTTGATGATCCCCCCGATCCCCAGAATCGGCGCATATGCGACCATGCGGATCAGCATGGCAGACACCATCTGGATCTGTTGGATGTCATTGGTGCTGCGTGTGATGAGCGATGCCGTGGAAAAGCGATCCATCTCCGCGTTGGAAAAGCTCACGACCCGCTTGAAGATCCGCTCTCTTAAGTCCCTGCCGATGCCCGCTCCGACACGGGAGCCGAAAAAGCCGACGAGCACAGTCGCGATCCCCATGATGAGCGTCATGCCGAGCATCTTGAGCCCCTCTTTCCACAGATAGGAGGTCTGAATCTCTGCAATGTCGATGCCCGCCGCCTCATCGCATTGTACGGCGTATGCGGTCCCCATCGACCGCACGAGAGAACTGCCCATCGTATCGACCGTCCGGGCAAGCTCCTGCCGTACCAGCGGCAGCATCTGCTCATCGGGCACAGGCATCCGGCTTCTGATGAGCAGCGGGAGGAGCAGCAGCTCATCCAGCTCATCCAGCCGCGCCTCATCGTTCACGCTGCGCACATAAATCCCGCCCTCCTCCGTAAAGGACTGCTCCCACGCCGTTCTCTCCTCCTCCGTCATCACCTGCCCGGCAAGCGCAAACTCCTCCGCCGTCACAGCCTCCGGAACGATATGCTCCACGCCGTTTCCGATAATGCCGACGTCAATGATGTCGGACGTGTACGCCGGGAGCGCAAGGTCGCACCACGCCTGCACGAACAGCAGGAGCAGCACAATCAAAAGCGTCTTCCGGTAAGGGATCATATTCCGAAATATCTTTCCCATCTCTTCTTCCTTTCCCTGTTCACAGATTGCCCTCGTGGATCGTCTCCAGCATATCCATCAGCCGGTTCATCTCGAACTGTCCCGGCGCACTCGGCTTTTCGTGCGCCCCGAACGTCACACAGGAGCCGAAGGTCTCCCCGCAGAGCCGGCTGACTGCGCCCAGACGCCCCATCGACATCGTGATGACCGGCGTGCCGGGATGCTGCTCCGCGAACTCTGCCGTGACCCCGAGCAGGTTGAGCACGTCCGAGAGCGTCTGCGGCATCACGGCAAGCTTTACGATATCCGCTCCGCCCATGCACATCCTTTCCATCAACATATGCATGACCTCCGGCTCCGGTGTCCCCTCAAAATCATGGTGCGAAGCGATCACGCAAAGCCCCTGCTCCTGCAGTCTGCGGATCCTGCGCACAGGATGCTCCGCCTCAAAAAACTCCAGATCGATCAGATCCACGCAGCCCGACTCCGCCGCCAGATCGCCGAGATCTGTCAGCTGCTTTTCGTCTGCAGACGCCTCCCCGCCCTGTCTTCCGGAGCGAAAGGTAAACAGCAGCAGCTTTTCCCCGAGCAGAGGCGCGGCTTCCGCAAGGACATCGCGCACAGCGTTGCAATCCGCATATCCTTCAAAAAAATCGACGCGCCACTCGATGATGTCCGCGCGGCTCGATGCAAGGAACGCCATCTCTCTCAGGATCCCCGCGCGGTCTCGCTCCGTGACCGGCACACAGACCAGCGGTCTCCCCTCTCCAAACGTACGGTTTTTTATCTTGCACTGTCCCGCCATGGTATTTCCCTCTTTTCCCTCTGTTTTCCAAAACGTGCCAACAAACAGTTTACTCTATTTCAAATCATTATGCAAACATTTGACATCTATTTTAGAATCATTTAAGATATAGCCTGGATCTTGAATACGAAGGGAAGAAAAAGACATGAGCTTTACATTTTTAAACAAGCTGCCGTCCCCGGCAGAGATCAAGGAACAATTGCCGCTCCCCCGGAATCTGCAGGAGCTGAAAAAAGAGCGTGACGCTGCCATCAGCGCAGTGATCCGCGGAGAGGATGAACGTTTCCTCGTCATTATCGGTCCCTGTTCCGCGGACAACGAGGACTCCGTCTGCGACTATGTCAATCGGCTGACCACCGTGCAGGAGCGGGTGGCGGATCAGCTTATCATCATCCCCCGCATCTACACGAACAAGCCCCGCACGACCGGCGAGGGCTACAAGGGCATCGCATCCCAGCCGGATCCCGAGAAGGCGCCGGACATGGTAGAGGGTCTGATCGCCATGCGAAAAATGCACATCCGTGCCATCGCGGAGAGCGGTCTGACCTGTGCGGACGAGATGCTCTACCCGGAGAACTGGGGCTATGTGGAGGATCTGCTCTCCTACGTCGCCATCGGCGCGCGCTCCGTCGAGGATCAGCAGCACCGCCTGACGGTCAGCGGATTCGACGTTGCCTCCGGCATGAAAAACCCGACCAGCGGCGATTTTTCCGTCATGCTCAACTCCGTCTATGCCGCACAGCACCCGCATCATTTCGTATACCGCGGACATGAGGTCGAGACCTCCGGCAACCCGCTCACGCACGTGGTTCTGCGCGGCGCCGTCAGCAAGCATGGCAACAGCACGCAAAACTACCACTATGAGGATCTGATCCGGCTCTGCCGGATGTATGACAAGATGGACCTGGTAAATCCCGCCGCCGTCGTGGACGTCAACCACTCCAACTCCGGCAAGCAGTTCCGGGAGCAGATCCGTATCGTCAAGGAGGTCATGCACAACCGCCAGGTCTCTGACGATATCCATAAGATGGTAAAGGGCGTGATGATCGAGAGCTATATCGAGGAGGGCTGTCAGAAGATCGGCGACCACATCTACGGAAAATCCATCACGGACCCGTGTCTCGGATGGGAGGACTCCGAACGGCTCATCTACACGATCGCCGAGATGTGCAGATAGCAATGAAACCGCAACAGAAAACGGTCCGCACCGGCGGACCGTTTTTTTCGCAAGGAGCCTTCTCTCGCTCCGTTCTATTTTCCCGACAGATACGCGTCGATCCCCTTTGCAGCCGCCTTTCCCGCGCCCATGGCAAGGATGACCGTCGCCGCGCCCGTCACGGCGTCGCCGCCGGCAAAGACGCCCGCTTTCGACGTCGCGCCGTCCTCCTCCTGCGCCACGATACATTTCCTGCGGTTCGTATCAAGCCCTTTGGTCGTCGAGGAGATCAGCGGGTTCGGAGACGTTCCCAGCGACATGATGACCGTGTCCGCCCCGATCTCATACTCGGAACCCGGGATCTCGACCGGGCTTCTCCTGCCGGACTCATCCGGCTCGCCCAGCTCCATCTTGATCACACGCGCACCGCGCACACAGCCGTTCTCGTCCACCAGCAGCTCCGTAGGATTCTGGAGCAGGTCAAAGATGATCCCCTCCTCCTTTGCGTGATGCACCTCCTCCTTACGTGCGGGAAGCTCCTCCTCGCCGCGCCGGTATACCACATGCACCTCTGCGCCGAGACGCTTCGCCGTGCGCGCCGCATCCATCGCCACGTTTCCGCCGCCGACCACGATGACCTTCTTTCCCGTCTGGATCGGCGTGTCGTATTCCTCCAGGAACGCTTTCATCAGGTTGTTCCTCGTCAGGTATTCGTTCGCGGAGAACACGCCGAGCGCCTGCTCGCCCGGAATGCCCATAAAGCGGGGCAGACCTGCGCCGGAGCCGATGAACACAGCCTCAAAGCCCTCCTTCTCCATCAGGTCGTCGATCGTGACGGACTTTCCAATGACAACGTTCGTCTCGATCTTGACGCCGAGCGCCTTGACATTCTCCACCTCCGCCGCCACGACCGCTTTTTTCGGCAGACGAAACTCCGGTATGCCATAGACGAGCACACCGCCCGCCTCGTGCAGCGCCTCAAAGATCGTCACATCATAGCCCATCTTTGCCAGGTCGCCCGCACAGGTCAGTCCCGCCGGACCGGAGCCGATGACCGCCACCTTATGACCGTTCCGTTTCTCAGCCTTCTTTGGCTGAATGCCGTTCTCCCTCGCCCAGTCCGCCACGAAGCGCTCCAGCTTTCCGATCGAAACCGGCTCGCCCTTGATCCCGCGGATGCACTTGCCCTCGCACTGGGTCTCCTGCGGACAGACACGCCCGCAGACCGCCGGAAGCGCAGACGATTCGCTGATGACCTGATACGCCTCCTCAAAGTTGCCTTCCTTCACCTGCTCGATAAAGCCCGGAATGTTGATAGATACCGGACAGCCCTTGACACACTGTGCGTTTTTACAGTTCAGGCAGCGCGACGCCTCGTCCCTTGCCTCCTGCCCGTCATAGCCCAAACATACCTCCTCAAAGTTCGCGGCGCGAACCTGCGGCTCCTGCTCGCGAACCGGTACTCTCTTTAATACGTCCATCCTGCTACCTCCATCCTTCGCCCTATTGACAATTTCCGCAGCCGCCGTGGTGGGTATTCCCCTCCTGCAGCGCCAGCATCGCTCTTCCCTCTTCCGTCTGATACTGCCTCTGGCGCTTCATCGCCTGGTCAAAATCGACCAGATGACCGTCAAACTCCGGTCCGTCCACGCACGCAAATTTGACCTCGCCGCCAACGACCAGGCGGCACGCGCCGCACATGCCTGTGCCGTCCACCATGATCGGATTCATGGAGACGACCGTCGGGATGCCGAGCTCCTTTGTCAGCTTGCAGACGAACTTCATCATGATCATCGGTCCGATCGCCACACAGTGGTCGTAGCGCACGCCCTTGTCCCAAAGAGCCTGCAGCTGCGCCGTGCCTGTCCCCTGAAATCCGTAGGAGCCGTCATCGGTCGTCACATACAGATTTTTCGCGACCGCACGCATCTCATCCTCCATGATCAGCAGCTCCCTGCTGCGCGCTCCTATGATCACGTCACAATCCACCCCATGCTCATGCAGCCATTTCACCTGCGGGTATACCGGCGCCGTCCCCACGCCCCCGGCGATGAACAGGATCCTTTTCTTTTTCAGCTCCCCGATCTCCTCTCCGATCAGGTCGGATGCGCAGCCGAGCGGTCCCACAAAATCCATGAACGCGTCCCCCTCCTGCAGGGCAGCCATGCGCTCTGTGGAAGCGCCGACGGTCTGAATGACGATCGTGACCGTTCCCGCCTCCCTGTCATAATCACAGATAGTCAGCGGTATGCGCTCCCCCACCTCGTCCGTCTTTACGATGACGAACTGTCCCGGCTCACAGTACTGCGCCACACGCGGCGCCCTGACATCCATCAGATAGATCTTGTCCGCCAGTTGTTTTCTCTTTACGATCGGATACATAGCAACCTCCTCGAAACCAATTTTCTCTTTATGATACCGGATAAAGCGCCGGATTGCAACGCTTTTGACCTCAGGAAAAATAGACCAGCTCGTCGTCCGGCTTCTCCGCCGGCTCGATCGACACCGGATAGAGGACCGGTCCCTTGCCCTTGTACTCCTTGGCGAATTCGTACCGCACCTCCGCCGTGATGGTGATCCAGGACTTGTGAGGCAATCTCTCCTCGTCCGGATATTTGCATTTAAAGCCTATGAAGGTGATATCCTCCACACAGCAGGTCATCGCGAACCTCCCCGGCACGAATACTCCTTTTTTCAGTTGATCCGGATTGTACACAAGAGCCAGGAATCTCACTTTTTTCCCTACGTATTTCTTCGTGTCCTCCAGACAATCCATATACCAGATCGCATAGTCCGCGTCCGTGATGTCGAGTTCCTCCGCCGTAATGTCGAACGGAAGCTCCTCCTCCCGCTCGTCGAGTGTACCGTCCGCGCGCTCATAGACGATCTGCGCCTTGCGGTTCTGCGCCTTGACACTGCGCCGGTATTTCCCCTTGTCCGTGCTGTCGTCGCAGCGGTTGAAGATCACCACGTCAGCCGCGAACAGCTGCTCCATGATCATCGCGCGCATATTGCTCAGATACAGGTCGAAGGTCGTCGCATCCACGGTCGCCAGGGACTGGATCACGGTCCATCCCTCCGGCAGCTCCGTCTCCAACAGGGTATTCATGCCCCAGGTACCGTTGTACTCAAGGAAGATCTGCTCCGGCCGGTATTCCCTCTGGATCTCCCGCAGGCGCTCTGCGTTGAAGTCCTCCTCCCGCTCGATCATGACAAGGGAGACGCGAGCCGCCGCAAGCCGCGCCTCGTCATACTCCACATCGCCGTCCTCGCAACAGAGGATCAGGCTTTTGCCCTCCTTCGCAAATCCGTTCTCAAACAGCGTCTCCTGAATGAGGGTCGTCTTGCCGCTGTCCATAAAGCCGGTAAATAAATAAATCGGTATCTCCTGCATAACCGTCCTACCTCCTTAGGCAATTCCGAACAATTCCTCCAGGCGGTGCTCGTCGATGTCCGTTCCGATCACACAGAGACGTCCCGTATAGTCCGGCTCCCCGCTGCGGATCTCATACTCGCCCGACACCATGTCAAAATAGATCCAGGAGCCGTCCTCCGCCTCCACCATGCCCTTCGCACGCAGGATCTCGCCGTAATCCTCTGTCTCCACAAAGGTCTTCAATATCTCCTCGATGCGCCCGCGCGTAAATTTGTGCGGCGTCTCCCTGCCCCAGCTGGTGAACACATCGTCCGCATGATGGTGATGATGGTGCTCGTGTCCCTCATGCTCATGGTCGTGGTGATGCTCGTGCTCATGGTCATGATCGTGGTGATGCTCGTGCTCATGATCGTGGTCGTGGTGATGCTCATGCTCTTCGTGCTCATGGTCATGGTGATGCTCATGCTCCTCATGGTCATGGTCATGGTCGTGGTGATGGTGCTCATGCTCGTGCTCCTCGGCATCCGCGAGCGCGTGCTGCTCCGCCAGAAGCTTGACCTCCAGGGAATCCTGTCCCTCGATGACCTTCAGGATCTGCCCGCCGCGGATGTCATCCCACGGGGTCGTGATGACGGCTGCCTTGCCGTTGAGCCCCTGGATCTGCTTTACCACAAGCTCGAGCTGCTCCGGCGCGACCTTCTGGGTACGGCTCAGAACGATCGTCGTCGCATATTCGATCTGGTTGTTGAAAAATTCGCCAAACGCCTTCATCTGCTTGCCCGCCTTCACGGCATTGACCACGGTCACGAGCGCGTTCAGCTTCACGTCCTCCTCCTTTTCCACGTCGATGACGGACTTCATGACGTCGGAGAGCTTGCCGACGCCCGACGGCTCGATCAGGATGCGGTCCGGATGAAACTTTCCAATGACCTCGTGCAGGTTCTTTCCAAAATCGCCGACCAGCGAGCAGCAGATGCAGCCCGAATTGAGCTCGGAGATCTCAATGCCGGCGTCCTTTAAAAATCCGCCGTCGATGCCGACCTCGCCGAACTCGTTCTCGATCAGAACGATCTTCTCGCCCGAAAACGCCTCATCCAGCATCTTTTTGATGAACGTTGTCTTCCCCGCTCCAAGAAAACCAGAAATAATATCAATCTTTGTCATGACTGTCGCTCCCTTTCCATAAATCGTTTCATTAAAGCTTTATTTTACTCGTTTTTTTCAGGATTTGCAAGTCCCGGAACCCTCAAACTGCATCCGGTACAGCTTCTCGTAAATGCCGCCCCGCGCCATCAGCTCCTCATGCGTCCCGTCTTCCTCGATGCCCGACTCGGTCAGCACCAGGATCCGCTCTGCATTGCGGATCGTCGAGAGCCTGTGTGCGATCACGAACGTTGTCCTGTTCTTTGCCAGCTTTTCCAGGGACTCCTGCACGACCCGCTCGCTCTCGTTGTCGAGCGCGCTCGTCGCCTCGTCGAATATCAGGATCGGCGGGTTCTTCAAAAAGACGCGCGCAATGGAAAGGCGCTGTTTCTGCCCGCCGGAGAGCTTGATGCCGCGCTGTCCGATATCCGTCTCATAGCCGTTTGGCAAAGACATGATAAACTCGTGCGCGTTCGCGTTCTTCGCCGCCTCGATGACCTCCTCGCGCGTCGCATCCGGTCTCCCGTAGAGGATGTTGTCATAGACGGTCCCCACAAACAGATAGACGTCCTGCTGCACGATCCCGATCTTGTCGCGAAGACTTTTCAGCTTTAAGCCGCGGATATCCTTTCCGTCGATCTTGACCGCCCCTCCCGTCACGTCATAGAACCGCGGTATCAGGGAACAGAGCGTGCTCTTGCCCGCCCCGGAGGAACCGACCAGCGCCGTGTAGGAGCCTGCCGGCACATGCAGATCGATGTTCCCCAGCACCTGTTTTGCGTCCTCCTCGTAGCGGAACGAGACATGCTCAAAAGAGATATCCCCGCGGACATCCGCAAGCTCCACGGCGTCCTCGCTGTCGCGGATGTCCGGCTCGACCGCCATGATCTCACGGAACCGCTCAAAGCCCGTATATCCGTTCTGGAACTGCTCCGTAAAATCGATCAGGGTCCTCACAGGCTCCGTGAACACGCTGATGTAGAGCAGAAAGGTCACAAGGTCGCTGACCCCGACGCTGCCGTGCGCGATCATCACCACGCCCGCAAGGATCACGTTGACCTGGATCAGGGTCGTAAAGGCGCCAAGCCCCGCCTGAAAGCTTCCCATGTAGCGGTAGCTGTTCTTTTTTGCCGACAGAAAGCCTGCGTTTCCCTGCCCGAATTTCTCCTTCTCGATCTCCTCGTTGGCAAAGGATTTCACCACGCGGATGCCGGAGAGATTGTCCTCGATCTGCGCGTTGATCTCCGCGATCTTCACGCGGTTCTGCCGGAACGCACGGCGCATTTTCCGGTTCAGGAAGTAAGCGAACACGAGCATGAAGGGCAGCACGGCGAACGCCGCAAGCGCTAAGAGCGGGTGGATGCCAAGCAGGATGACGAACGCCCCGATGATCTTTATCACAGAGAGGATTATGTTCTCCGGTCCGTGGTGCATCAGCTCCGTAATGTCGAACAGATCGGTCGTGATCCGCGACATCAGCTGCCCGACCTTCTGATTGTCATAAAAGGCGAACGACAGCTTCTGCAGGTGCTCAAAGATCTCCGCGCGCATGTTGTACTCGATCTTTGCCCCCATCACATGACCGTAATTGGAGATAAAAAACCGGCTGTAGCAGTCCACAGCCACCATAAAAAGCAGCGCCGCGGCGATGACGCCCGCCTGGCGCATAATCGCTTCCGTCTCCAGATAGATCAGTGTCGAGGTCACATAGCGCACCACGAGCGGCAATGCGAGCGCGATCGACGCGGAGAGCGCCGCAAAGAACATATCCGCCCAGAAGATGCCGCGGTACGGACGATAGTAAGACAGCATTTTTTTCAGATTTTCACTCATCTTGCTCCTCTTTTCTATGACTGCCTTCTATTTTATGCGTCCCCGAAAAAATGTCAAGCCAAAAGGGACGGCGCGTCCGTGCCGCTTGAACTGACCTCCCAAATATGCTATCATGGACTGCAGAAATGCGCTGCCCGAAATCAGGCGGAAAATATGACGATAGAAAGGAAAAAGACTATGACACCGACACAACAGCACTATCAGGCGCTTGCCGACACGATCCTTAAAAACCTGAAAAAACGCCGCATGGACGGCTGCTACTGCGCGACCGCAGCAGAAGCGAAGGAGAAGGTCCTCTCCTGTCTGACCGAGGGCTGCTCCGTCTCCTTCGGCGGCTCGATGACATTGGAGGAAGCCGGTATTCTGGACGCCGTGCGCGGACGCAGCGATCTGCGGCTCATCGACCGCGCAAAGGCAGGCTCGCCGGAGGAGGTCCGGCAGATGTACCACGACGCGCTCTCGGCGGATTTTTATCTGATGAGCACCAACGCCATCACGACGGAGGGCGAGCTTGTGAACATCGACGGGACCGGCAACCGCGTCGCCGCCCTCATCTACGGTCCGGAGCATGTCATCGTCGTCGCAGGCATGAACAAGGTGGCTGCCGACGTGCCGGACGCCATCCGGCGGGTACATAACGTCGCCTCCCCGATCAACTGCCAGCGGCTGAACCGAAAGACGCCCTGCGCCGCGACCGGCGTCTGTTCGGATTGTCTCTCCCCCGACTGCATCTGCAGCCAGACCGTC
>CANRBT010000008.1 GCA_947628935.1 uncultured Roseburia sp.
TTCTCACGATCACGCCGGGCGTGCGTTTCGCGGACGGCGATGTGGGCGACCAGAAGCGTGTGACGACACCTGCGCGTGCGAAGGAGCTGGGATCGGATTATATTGTGGTCGGCAGACCCATCACACAATCCAGTGATCCGGTCGCCGCGTACCTTCGGTGCGTGGAGGAGTTCGTAGGATAGAGGCAGGCAGGAATAGGAATACAGGGCAGGGAGGACGGATGAGCGGTATGCGGCGGGGATTGAGCGGAAGTACACTAAAGATGATAGCGATCGTGACGATGCTGGTGGATCATATCGGCGCAACCGTGGTGCTGCGGTTATTGATGACAAAAGCTCAGCCGGAATGGATGATCACCCTCTATCAGATCATGCGCGACATCGGTCGCATTGCGTTTCCGATCTTTTGTTTTTTGCTGATCGAAGGCTTTTGGCATACGCATGACAGGAGGAGATATGCCCTGCGGCTGTGCGCGTTCGCGCTGATCTCCGAGATCCCGTTCGATCTCGCCTTTAGCGGGACGTGGTTGGAGTTCTCCTATCAGAATGTGTTCTTTACGCTTCTGATCGGTCTTCTGACGATCTGGGCGATGCACAGGGTGCGGCAGAGACTGGAAGGGAATCCGCTGCTGCGCACGGCGATCAACATTCCGATCGCGATCGTCGGCATGGCGTTGGCGTGGGCGCTCCGGACAGATTACGATGCCAAGGGCGTGCTGTGCATCGTGGCGCTCTATCTGTTTTGTGACCGGAGGTGGCAGCAGCTCCTTGCGGGCTGCCTGGCGTTTGTGTGGTTCGAGCCGCCGGCTGTGTTTGCATTTCTTCCGATCGCACTATATAATGGGCAGAGAGGATGGAAGCTGAAGTATCTGTTTTACCTGTTTTATCCTGTGCATTTGCTGGTGTTGTATCTGGTCTGCGCGGGTATGGGTATGGCGGGCATTGCTGTGGTGTGACAGGGAAAGGAGACGGAGATGGATTTTTCAAAGCAGACCGGAAGGCGTGTGATACAGATCATTGCATTTGCGATATTGCTCTACTGCGGAATAGAGCATTTTGATGTCGTCATCATGGCAGTCGGATTCGTGCTGCGGCTTTTAATGCCGTTTGCCGTGGGCGGAGCGATCGCCTTCATTCTGAATGTGCCGATGAAGAAGCTGGAAAAATATCTGTTTCCGGGGAAGCCGAAGCTGGATCGCTTCCGCAGACCGCTGGCGTATCTGCTGACGCTTCTTGTGCTCATCGGGATCCTCTCGCTGGCGATGCTGGTGGTGATCCCCGAGCTCGGGAATACCGTCACGATGCTGATGAAGCAGATCCCCGTCGCGGTGCGCACGGTGCAGAAATGGCTCGCGGATATACCGGAGATGTACCCTGCGCTTGCACCGGCGATCGCGGAGATGGATATTGACTGGTCCTCCGTGTCCAGCTCGGCTGTGCGGTTCGTGCAGAACTTTGCATCGGGGTTCCTCAATTCGGGCTTCGGGGTCGTCTCCGGCGTGGTGAGCGGAGTGACGACCTTCGTCATCAGCTTTACCTTTTCGATCTATGTGCTGTTCCAGAAGGAAAAGCTGGGGCGGCAGGCACGGCAGGTGATGTACGCGCTGCTGCCGGACAGGGTCACGGAAAAGGTGCTCTCCGTGGCGGCGTTGTCAAATCAGATCTTTTCCAGCTTTCTCTCCGGTCAGTGCGTGGAGGCTGTGATCCTGGGGACCATGTTCGTCATCGCCATGACGATTCTGCGTATGCCCTACGCTATGCTGATCGGCATTGTGATCGCCATCACGGCGCTGATACCGATCTTCGGCGCCTTCATCGGCTGCGCACTCGGCATGTTCCTCATCGTGATGGTGAATCCGATCCAGGCGATCTGGTTTTTGATCCTGTTTTTGGTGCTGCAGCAGATCGAGGGAAACCTGATCTATCCGCATGTGGTGGGAGGCTCCATCGGGCTGCCGTCCATCTGGGTGCTCGTGGCTGTGACGGTTGGCGGCAATCTGTTTGGAATTGCGGGGATCATTTTGTTCATTCCGCTGTGCTCCGTGCTCTATGCGCTGTTTCGGGATTTTGTCAAGCGAAGGCTGAAAGAGCGAAGGGTGCCGGAGGAAAAGTGGAATCCGTGAGGGCAGGGCGCAAAAAAGACTGCCCGTTTCGGGCAGCCTTCTCCATGGAAGTATGTATGAACGAATCCGTCGGCGCAGCCGACTGGAAGAATTGTTAGGCGGAACTGACAGAACCCCAACCCCCACGTCGAAACTCAACAGCTCCTTTTTACAATATGTATCGTAACAGATAAATGTGACAGAATCTTGACGGTAAAATGAAAAATATCTTAATATATATAAGAATATTCTAAACTTTTCACGGCGCGATGAGGAGAAGGGAGAGATATGATACGGCAAGGGCAGGCTGTGATCCGCGAGGCGGAGCTGCGGGACGTGCCGCAGATGGCTGACATCTATAACGATGCGATTCTGCATACGACAGCGACGTTCGACACAGAATTAAAAGGGCCAGAGGATCGCACGCAGTGGTTCCGGGAACACACAGGGCGGTACCTTCTGCTTGTCTGCGAGGAGCGGGGCGCGGTCGTCGGGTATGCGTCCTTATCCCGTTACCGGGAGCGGAAAGCATTTGACAAAACCGTGGAGCTGTCTGTGTACATACACAGGGAGCATTGGGGAAAAGGGATTGGACGCAGCTTGATGACAGAGCTGCTTTCCCGGGCGGAGCAATGCGACGGGATTGAGACAGTGGTCTCCCTCGTCACCAGTGAAAATGCTGTGAGCATTCATCTGCACGAAGCGCTCGGGTTTTCCTATTGCGGGCAGATCCGCAACGCGGGGGAGAAGTTTGGCAGAAAGCTGCATTTGAATGCATACCAGATAGTATATGAGAAAGGTCTGAAACGATGATACGATATTTTAAGACGGACAATCAGATCATACACGAGGAAGAGCGGCTGGAGGACGGCGTGTGGGTACAGATGACCGGTCCGACCCAGGAGGAGTGCGAGAAAATTGCCAGGGAGCTCAATGTGGATATTGACGATATCCGGGCAGCGCTCGATATCGAGGAGAGCTCGCGTATCGAGCTGGAGGATGACTATACGCTGGTGCTGGTCGATATTCCGGCGCCGGAGGTGCGCCATGAGAAGCAGTCCTACACGACGATACCGCTTGGGATCATCCTCACGCCGGATGTGATCGTCACTGTGTGCACGGAGGACACGCCCGTGCTGAAAAACTTTGTGGTGAACCGTGTGAAGGAGTTCAGCACAAAGAAGCGTCTGCGCTTCGTATACCAGATCCTGTACCGCACCGCGGCAACCTATCAGATGAACCTGCGCACGATCGACAAGCGGAGGACGGAGATCGAGGAGCGCATCGGGGAGAAGACTGAGGACGTCGACCTGATCGATCTGCACGAGCTGGAATCCACGCTGGTCTATTTTGCGACGTCCCTGCGCGCAAACGGCGCAGTGCTGGACCGGCTTACGCGCTATAAGCGGCTGGAGCAGTACCCGGAGGATAAGGAGTTGCTGGAGGATGTGATCGTCGAGAACAAGCAGGCGATCGAAATGACATCGATCTACCGGGATATCCTCAACGGTACCAGGGAGCTGATGTCGTCCGTCATAGATAATCGACTGAACAACATCATGAAGTATCTGACATCTATCACGATCGTCATGGCGATCCCCACGGTGATCTCCGGCATCTACGGGATGAACGTGGACGAGAGGTGGATGCCGTTCGCGCATACCCCGCATGGGTTCCTGATCATCTGCGTGCTCACGCTGCTGATCTGCATTCTGTCACTGCTGTTCCTGCGCAGGAAAAAGATGCTTTAGCATTCAAACCGTCCGCTCGCGCCGCATGGCAGCACAAGACCGTTGGAGGAGACCGGAAGACCGATCTCATCCGCTGTGATGCTGCCGTGATACTGTCGGAGAGCTGTGTGCATCATATAGCTCAGCACGGCGGGCTGCAGTCCGGTCGTGTAAGAGTTGATGAGGAAAAAGAGCGGTTCCTCCGTGAGCAGCCGGGCGCAGAGCAGGATCAGCGGATAGACCGCGTCTTCGATCTTCCAGATCTCACCCTTGGGTCCTCTTCCGTAGGAGGGCGGATCCATGATGATGGCGTCATAGCGGTTGCCGCGGCGGATCTCGCGCTCTGCAAATTTCACACAGTCATCCACCAGCCAGCGGATCGGGGCGTCGCCAAGACCGGAGGAGACGGCGTTTTCCTTCGCCCAGGTCACCATCCCCTTTGACGCGTCCACATGGGTGACGCTCGCGCCCGCCGCCGCAGCGGCAAGAGTCGCGCCGCCAGTGTAGGCGAACAGGTTCAGGACCTTGACGGACCGGTTCGCCTGTTTGATCTTTGCGGAAAACCAATCCCAGTTTGCCGCCTGCTCCGGGAACAGACCCGTGTGCTTGAAGCTGAACGGCTTCAGGTTGAAGGTCAGATCCTTGTAGCGGATCTGCCACTGCTCGGGGAGGTCAAAAAATTCCCACTCTCCGCCGCCCTTGGCGCTGCGGTGGTAGTGCCCGTTCGGTTTTCTCCAGCCCGCCTCTGTGCGGGGTGTGTCCCAGATGACCTGCGGGTCGGGACGCACGAGCAGATAATCTCCCCAGCGCTCCAGCTTTTCGCCGCCGGAGCAGTCGATCACTTCATAATCTTTCCAGTTTTTGGCAAGCCACATAACAATTCCCTCCGAAACAATGAAGATTACTTGCGCCGCCAGGTGGCAGGCAACAGGAGGACCATCATCGGAAACAGCTCCAGACGTCCGGCAAGCATGTCAAACATGAGGACAAACTTGGAAAAGCCGGAAAAAATGGAGAAGTTCTGCGTCGGTCCGACCAGGTTCAGACCGGGACCGACATTGCCGAGCATGGAAATGACGGCTGTGATGTTCGTGGTAAAATCAAACTCGTTGATGCTGATCAGCAAAGTCGAGGCGAGCAGCAGCACAAAGTAGATGACGAGAAAGACGTTGATGGTGCGCAGCGTCTCGTGTGCGACGACATGCCCGTCCAGGCGGATCTTGCGCACCTCGCGCGGATGGATGATCAGCAGCAGCTCCTTTTTCAGGGTCTTTAGGAGGATGATGATGCGGGAGAGCTTGATGCCGCCGCAGGTGCTTCCGGCGCAGGCGCCCACCACCATCAAAAGAACCAGGATCGTCTTGGACATGGCGGGCCAGAGGTCAAAATCCGCCGTGGCAAAGCCCGTGCTCGAAAAGATCGAGGCGATCTGGAAAAAGGTGTGGCGGCATGCCTCGCCGACGGTGTCGTACAGTCCGTGGATGTCATGGACGATCAGGCAGAAGGCTGTGAAAAAGATGGCGAGATACCATCGGATCTCCTCCATGCGGAATGCCTCGCGCAGCCTTCGGGTCAGTACAAGGAAGAAAAAGGTGTAATTGACGCCGCTGAGCATCATGAAGATCGCGACAATGTTCTGAATCGCCGGACGATAGCCCGCGATGCTGTCGTTTTTGATCGCAAAACCGCCGGTTCCGGTCGTGGAGAAGCTGGTCGTCACAGCGTCGAACAGCGGCATGCCAAACAGGCACAGCAGGATCAGCTCCGTCAGGGTGATCGCGAGGTAGATGCCGTAGAGGATCTTTGCCGTGTCGCGGACATGCGGCACGAGCCGGTTCACGGAGGGACCGGTGCTCTCCGCTTTCATCAGGTTCATGGTGGAGCCGCCCATCAGGGGAAGGATCGCCATGATGAACACAAAGACGCCCATCCCGCCGATCCAGTGGGAAAAGCTGCGCCAGAAGAGCCCCGCGTGGGACAACACCTCGATGTCGGTCAGGATGCTCGCGCCGGTCGTCGTAAAGCCCGAGATGGTCTCAAAGAGCGCATCAATATAGGAAGGAATGTCGCCCGACAGCACGAAGGGGAGCGCGCCGAAGATGCCCATGATGATCCAGCTCAGAGCGACGGTCACAAAAGCCTCTCGCGTGTAAAGGGTGCGCGAAGAGGGCTTTTTGTGCGACAGCAACAGACCGGCGGCAAGGCAGAGCAGCGCGGTGAACAGGTAGGAGAACCCGGCGGATTCCTGATAGAGCAGACCGGTCAGTGCGGGGAGCAGCAAAAAGGCGCTCTCAAATTTTAAAATGTGTCCCAAGATATACAGCACCATAGAATAGTTCATGACGATCTAGCCCTCCAGCGCTTCCCTGATATCGGAAATGTGATAGCCCGAAAGTACGACAAGTACCGAATCACCCGCCTGGATTCTATCCTGTCCGGTCGGGAGGATGACCTTCCCGCTGCGGTAGATGCAGCCGATCAGCGTGTTCTTGCGGAAATGAAGCTCCTGCAGGGGAATGCCGATCAGCGGGGAATCCGGCTTGATGATAAACTCCAGCGCCTCCGCCTTGCCGCCGGCCAGCTTGTACAGTGTCTCCACACCGCTGCCTCTGGAATTGTTGCGGGAGCGCACATATTTTAAGATATAATCCGCCGTGATGATCTTCGGGTAGATGACGCTTCCGAGATTCAGGTCGTTGATGACGGAGTTGAAGGTAATGCGGTTGACCTTCGTCACAGTCTTGGCGCGCGATACCGTGTTTGCGTAAAGGGAGAGCAGGATGTTTTCCTCGTCCAGCCCCGTTAAGGCTGCAAAGCCCTGCGCGTTCTCAAGCCCCTCCTGCGAGAGCAGATCCTGGTCGGTCGCGTCGCCGCAGATGATCGTAGCGTCGGGCAGGAGCTCGCTGAGGGTCTCGCAGCGCGCCGGGTCGATCTCGATGATGGTGACGCGTATGCCGGAGTGGAGCAGGATCTTGGCAAGATAATAGGAAATCTTCCCGCCGCCGGCAAGAATGGCGTTTCCGACGCGGTTCTTCATAATGCCGATCTTGCGGAAAAATTCGATCGCCTTGTGGCGCTGGGCGACGATGGCGATGATATCGTTTTCCTGAAATTCAAAGCTGCCGTTCGGGATGATGACGTCCTCGCCGCGGATGGCCGTGCACACGAGCACGCTGGTATGTAAGGTCTGGGGCAGGGTATAGAGCTTCAGCCCGATCAGCGGAGAACCGGCGCCCACCCTGAAATGCAGCAGCTCGATGTGTCCCTTGGCAAAGGAGTCCACGCGGATGGCGGAGGGAAACTGGAACACCCTGGAGATCTCGTTCGCAGCGATCAGCTCGGGGTTGATGATCATGGCAAGCCCAAGCTCGTGCCGGAGGAAGTTCATCTCTCCGTTATAAATAGGGTTGCGCACGCGCGCGATGGTCTGGCAGTGCCCGGTCTTTCTGGCGACGACGCAGCAGAGCAGATTTTTCTCGTCGTCGCCTGTCACTGCGATCAGCAGATCTGCGGTTTCGATGCCCGCGTCCAGCAGGATCTGGTGGTTGATGCCGTTCCCGACGACGCTGATGACGTCGAGGCGGTCTGTAATATACTGAACCTTTTCCGGTTTCTCGTCGATGATGACGATGTTGTGGTTTTCGCTGCCGAGCTGTTCGACAAGGGTGTAGCCGACCTTGCCGCAGCCTACGATAATGATATTCATAACAGTTATGCTCCTTTTGGTGTCGGCGTCGCACAGGCGCATCAAGCCGTCTGCCGCCTTTGCGGACATTATAGCACATCTGAAGCCTAAAATAGCAAAAAAATAAAAAATTGCTTGCATTTTCTCAAATTATCATGTACAATAATTTTCGCTGTGACATTGATAGCGTAGAAGCGTGAGGTTGCTGCATTGTTTGCAGGTTTTTCCGTGGAGCGAATGTCAAGTTAGGAAACTGGCGACAAGTCACTGCATCACGAACAGAATCTACCAAGGGTAGAAGCCCGGAGCGTATGTCTCTTTGCCTGTAAGGCAGGTGATACGCACGGGAATGTGTGCAGTCGCCGCTTGTCGTACCAATAGTGCGAAAAGGAGGAGACTTTTTTTATGGCAAGTCAAGTAATGAGAATCACTCTGAAAGCGTATGATCACAAGCTGGTGGATTCGTCCGCGCAGAAGATCATCGAGACTGTGAAGAAGAACGGAGCGCAGGTGAGCGGCCCGGTACCCCTTCCGACGAAGAAGGAGATCGTTACTATCTTAAGGGCGACTCACAAGTATAAGGATTCCCGCGAGCAGTTCGAGCAGAGAACTCATAAGAGACTGATCGATATCGTCACGCCGACCCAGAAGACTGTGGATGCACTGTCCCGCCTGGAGATGCCGGCAGGCGTTTACATCGATATAAAGATGAAGAACAAATAAGTTTTCATCTTGGAGATCAATTGATTTATCCTGAAGGGTTTGCTATAGGAACTCTCTAGGATGAACGGTTCCGCTACCCCAAAACTTTGGGCATGAAGCGTTCCGCTGTAGAGAAAACAGGAGGTAGAAGTATGAAGAAAGCGATATTGGCAACAAAGGTCGGTATGACGCAGATCTTTAACGCAGACGGTGTGCTGGTACCGGTAACTGTGCTGGAAGCCGGTCCGTGCGCAGTGACACAGATCAAGACCGTGGAGAACGACGGGTACAGCGCAGTGCAGGTTGCGTTCAAAGACAAAAAGGAAAGAGTCGTGAACAAGGATGCGAGCGGCAAGAAGGAGATCCGAAAGAGACACGGCGTCAACAAGGCGCAGATGGGACATTTTGCGAAGGCAGGTGTGTCCGGCAAGCGATATGTGAGAGAGTTCCGGTTTGAGAATGCGGATGAGTACAAGCTCGGCGACGAGATCAAGGCGGATATCTTCGCGGAGGGCGACAAGATCGACGCGACGGCGATCTCAAAGGGCAAAGGCTTCCAGGGTGCGGTCAAGAGACTCGGACAGCACAGAGGTCCGATGGCACACGGTTCCAAGTTCCACCGCCATCAGGGTTCCAACGGTGCGTGCTCCTCTCCGAGCCGTGTGTTCAAGGGAAAGGGAATGCCCGGACACATGGGAAGCGTACAGGTAACGACCCAGAATCTTGAGGTGATCAGAGTGGATGCGGAGAACAATCTGCTTTTGGTCAAGGGTTCCGTCCCGGGGGCGAAGAAGTGCCTGGTGACCATCAAAGAGACAGTAAAAGCTGGGAAATAGTGCCTGAGATAGGAAAGGAGGAACAAAACGATGGCGAACGTAGCTGTTTATAATATGGAAGGCAAAGAAGTCGGCACGTTGGAACTGAATGACGCGGTCTTCGGCGTGAAGGTAAACGAACATCTGGTACACATGGCAGTGCTCCAGCAGCTGGCGAATAACCGTCAGGGGACGCAGAAGGCAAAGACGCGCTCCGAGGTGAGAGGCGGCGGGAGAAAGCCGTGGAGGCAGAAGGAAACCGGACATGCAAGGCAGGGATCGACCAGAGCGCCGCAGTGGACGCATGGCGGCGTCGTATTTGCGCCTGTGCCGAGGGATTATTCCTTCAAGCTGAACAAGAAGGAGAAGAGGGCGGCGTTGAAGTCGGCTCTGACCTCCAGGGTTTCCGAGAATAAGTTCATCGTTCTCGATGAGCTGAAGCTGGAGGAGATCAAGACAAAGAAGTTTGTTCAGGTGCTCAACAACCTGAAGGTAGAGAAAGCGCTGGTCGTGCTGAACGACATGGATGTCAATGTGATTCAGTCCGCGAGCAACCTTCCGACCGTGAAGACGGCGCAGACCAATGAGCTCAATGTGTTTGACGTGCTCAAGTATGATACTGTGGTCGTGACGAAGGATGCTGTGAAGACAATCGAGGAGGTGTATGCATAATGGCGAACGTACAGTATTATGATGTCATTTTAAAGCCGGTCGTGACCGAGAAGAGCATGGCGGCGATGGCAGAGAAGAAATATACCTTCCTGGTGCATCCGGAAGCGAACAAGACGATGATCAAGGAAGCGGTCGAGAAGATGTTCGAGGGAACCAAGGTTGCCAGTGTGAACACGATGAACATACCGGGAAAGAAGAAGAGACGCGGTATGGTGGTCGGCAGGACGGCAAAGACCAAAAAAGCGATCGTCACGCTGACGGAGGACAGCAAGGATATCGAGATCTTCGCAGGACTGTAAGCGGAGGAGATACAAATAAGCGCAGCGATGCGCGAGAACAAATATCGAAAGGAGAACGACAATGGGAATCAAGACATACAACCCATATACACCTTCCAGAAGAAACATGACTGGCTCTGATTTCTCCGAGATTACAAAGACGAGCCCGGAGAAGTCCCTGACGACCTCTCTCAAGAAGAATGCGGGGCGCAACAATCAGGGTAAGATCACAGTCAGGCATCATGGCGGTGGCAACAGAAGAAAATACAGGATCATCGATTTCAAGAGAAACAGCAAGGACGGCATTCCTGCAAAGGTGATCGGCGTCGAGTATGATCCGAACCGTACCGCAAATATCGCGCTGATCTGCTATGCAGACGGCGAGAAGGCATATATTCTCGCTCCGGAAGGGCTCACGGACGGCATGACCGTTATGAGCGGCGCAAATGCAGAGGTGCGTGTGGGCAACTGCCTGCCGCTGGAGAGCATTCCGGTCGGTACGCAGGTGCACAATATCGAGCTGCATCCGGGCAAGGGCGGTCAGATGGTCCGCGCGGCGGGTATGAGCGCACAGCTGATGGCAAAGGAAGGCAAGTATGCAACGCTGCGTCTTCCGTCCGGTGAGATGCGCATGGTTCCGCTGAATTGCCGCGCGACGGTAGGCGTCATCGGAAACGGCGATCACAACCTGATCAATCTTGGAAAAGCAGGACGGAAGCGCCATATGGGCATCCGCCCGACGGTTCGCGGTTCCGTCATGAACCCGAACGATCACCCGCATGGCGGCGGTGAGGGACGTGCGCCGATCGGACGCCCGGGTCCCTGCACTCCGTGGGGCAAGCCGGCGCTTGGCTTAAAGACCAGAAAGAAGAACAAGGCATCGAACAAGATGATCGTGAGACGCCGGGACGGCAAGGCATTGAAGTAGGATGTCCTTTCCGGGAATATAGAGAGCGGAACAGCAGGGAGAATTTGGTATTGATTCTTCCTGCATGTTCTGATATAATAACAAAGGTTTTGAGCTCGAGGAAACACGCGGCAGCGTGTAAAGGGCGGAAATAGTAGGAGGTTTAATATGGCTCGTTCATTAAAGAAGGGACCGTTTGCAGATGAGCACCTGCTGAAAAAGGTAGATGCCATGAACGCGTCCGGAAACAAGACGGTTATCAAGACGTGGTCGCGTCGCTCGACCATTTTCCCGCAGTTCGTGGGTCATACCATTGCTGTGCATGACGGAAGGAAGCATGTTCCGGTATACATCACGGAGGATATGGTAGGTCATAAGCTGGGTGAGTTCGTCGCTACGAGGACTTACAGAGGACATGGAAAAGACGAGAAAAAGTCAGGCGTTCGATAAGAGATAGTTGAAAGGAGGTTCTATCCATGGCTAAGGGACATAGAAGTCAGATCAAAAGAGAGAGAAATGAAGTAAAAGACACCAGACCCTCCGCGAAGCTGTCTTACGCGAGAGTGTCTGTTCAGAAGGCTTGCTTCGTGCTGGATGCGATCCGCGGGAAGGATGTTGAGACCGCGCTTGCTATCGTAACCTACAATCCGAGATACGCTTCCACGCTTGTGAAGAAGCTTTTAGAGTCGGCGATCGCAAATGCCGAGAACAATTATCCGGATAAGAATTACAGGAAGGAAAACCTGTACGTGGCGGAGTGCTACGCAAACAAGGGACCGACAATGAAGAGGATCAGACCAAGAGCACAGGGC
Source organism: uncultured Roseburia sp. (assembly GCA_947628935.1). Lineage (GTDB taxonomy): Bacteria > Bacillota > Clostridia > Lachnospirales > Lachnospiraceae > Roseburia. The sequence goes on from CANRBT010000008.1 coordinate 11,703, forward strand.
AGGGCTTACAGGATCGAGAAGAGAATGAGCCACATCACAATCGTGCTGGATGAGAAATAAAAACGGAGGTATAGTATGGGACAGAAAGTTAATCCACATGGCTTAAGAGTCGGCGTTATCAAGGATTGGGACTCAAAGTGGTATGCGGAGTCGGAATTTGCAGATTTCCTGATAGAGGATTACAATATCAGAACGTACCTGAAGAAGAAGCTGTATGCGGCAGGCATCTCCAAGGTTGAGATCGAGCGCGCATCGGATCGCGTGAAGGTCATTATCTACACGGCAAAGCCGGGCGTTGTCATCGGCAAGGGCGGCGCGGAGATCGAGAAGCTCAAGGGCGAGGTGCAGAAGCTGACCTCCAAGAAGCTTCTGGTAGACGTAAAGGAGATCAAGAGACCGGATCGCGACGCGCAGCTGGTAGCGGAGAATATCGCGCTTCAGCTCGAGAACCGTGTTTCCTTCCGGAGAGCGATGAAGTCCTGCATGGGAAGGACCATGAAGGCGGGCGCAAAGGGCATCAAGACCTCCTGCTCCGGTCGTCTTGGCGGCGCGGATATGGCTCGTACGGAGTTCTATTCCGAGGGGACCATCCCGCTTCAGACGCTGCGCGCAGACATCGATTACGGATTTGCCGAGGCAGACACCACCTACGGCAAGGTCGGCGTGAAGGTGTGGATCTACAAAGGCGAGGTACTTCCGACCAAAGCAGGTAAGGAAGCGAAGGAAGGGGGCGCACAGTAATGTTAATGCCAAAAAGAGTAAAGCATAGAAAGCAGTTCCGCGGTTCCATGGCAGGAAAGGCAACCAGGGGAAATGTGATCAGCAACGGTGAGTACGGCATTGTGGCTCTCGAGCCGTGCTGGATCAAGTCCAATCAGATCGAGGCGGCACGTATCGCCATGACCCGTTACGTGAAGCGTGGCGGTAAGATCTGGATCAAGATATTCCCGGATAAGCCTGTGACCGCAAAGCCGGCGGAGACACGTATGGGTTCCGGAAAAGGCTCCCTGGAGTACTGGGTGGCAGTGGTAAAGCCGGGGCGCGTATTATTTGAAATCGCCGGAGTGCCGGAGGAAGTCGCCAGAGAGGCGCTGCGTCTTGCTACGCACAAATTACCTTGTAAATGTAAAGTGGTCTCCCGTGCGGATTTAGAAGGTGGTGTATCGAATGAAAACTAGTAAATATTTAGAAGAATTAAAGGGCCAGTCTGTCGCGGATCTGAATGCACAGCTGGTAGAGGCAAAGAAAGAGCTTTTCAATTTGAGATTCCAGAATGCGACCAATCAGTTGGACAACACGAGCCGGATCAAGGAAGTCAGAAAGAACATTGCCAGGATCCAGACTATCATCACAGAGAAATCAAAGGTTGCGCAGTAGACTCTTAGAAAGGAGAACAGATCGTGGAAGAAAGAAATCTTAGAAAAACACGCGTGGGTATGGTTGTGAGCGATAAGATGGACAAGACGATCGTCGTTGCGATCCAGGACAACGTGAGACATCCGCTCTACAACAAGATCGTGAAGAAGACATATAAATTAAAGGCTCATGACGAGAACAACGACTGCAAGGTCGGCGATAAGGTCAGAGTCATGGAGACAAGGCCATTGTCCAAGGATAAGAGATGGAGACTGGTAGAGATCATGGAGAGAGCAAAATAGTGAAAGGAGGCTACAGGCATGGTACAACAGGAAAGCAGGCTTAGAGTAGCTGATAACACAGGGGCAAAGGAGCTGCTTGTGATCCGTGTTATGGGCGGTTCTACGAGAAGATATGCGAATATTGGTGATATTATCGTTGCTACGGTCAAAGATGCAACACCAGGCGGTGTTGTCAAGAAGGGCGACGTCGTAAAAGCTGTAGTGGTCCGTTCCGTAAAGGGTATGCGCCGGAAGGACGGCTCATACATTCGTTTCGATGAGAACGCTGCGGTCATTATCAAGGATGACAAGACTCCGAGAGGAACACGTATTTTTGGACCAGTAGCCAGAGAGCTTCGCGAGAAACAGTTCATGAAGATCGTTTCCCTGGCTCCGGAAGTATTGTAGGAGGATTAGGATATGGCAACCATGAAAATTAAAAAGGGCGATATGGTAAAAGTGATCGCAGGCAGGGATAAGGATAAAGAGGGCAAGGTCATTGCCGTAAACAGAAAGAACCATACGGTTCTGGTCGAGGGCATCAATATGCTGACCAAGCATACGAAGCCGAGCATGCAGAACCAGCAGGGCGGTATCGTTCATCAGGAGGGTCCGCTGGACATCTCCAATGTGATGTATCTTCATAAGGGGACGCCGACCCGCGTAGGCTTCAGGATGGAAGGGGACAAGAAAGTCCGCTATGCGAAGAAAACAGGCGATGTGATCGACTGATAGAGAGAGGAGGCCAATCAGGTGAGCAGACTGAAGGAACAGTATAAGAATGAGATCGTAGATGCTATGATGAAGAAATTCGGATATAAGAACATCATGGAAGTGCCGAAGCTCGAAAAGATCGTCGTGAACATGGGCGTAGGTGAGGCAAAGGAAAACGCGAAGCTGTTGGAGGCTGCCATGAAGGATATGGAGACCATCACTGGTCAGAAGGCGGTTGCGACGAAGGCAAAGAACTCCGTTGCAAACTTCAAGATCAGGGAGGGCATGGCGATCGGATGTAAGACGACGCTTCGCGGCGAGAAGATGTATGAGTTCATGGATCGCTTGATCAATCTGGCGCTGCCGCGCGTGCGTGACTTCCGCGGCGTGAACCCAAACGCGTTTGACGGCCGCGGGAATTATGCGCTGGGCATCAAGGAGCAGCTGATCTTCCCGGAGATCGAGTACGACAAGGTCGACAAGGTGCGCGGCATGGATGTCATCTTTGTCACGACGGCCAAGACAGACGAGGAAGCGCGCGAGTTGTTGACACAGTTCAATATGCCGTTTGCCAAATAGTAGGAGGGAGTATTCATGGCTAAGACAAGTATGAAAATAAAGCAGCAGCGGAAACCGAAGTTCTCCACGAGAGCATATACCCGCTGCAAGATTTGTGGTCGTCCGCATTCTGTTCTGAGAAAATACGGAATCTGCAGAGTATGTTTCCGTGAGTTAGCGTACAAGGGTCAGATACCGGGAGTGAAGAAGGCAAGCTGGTAAAAGACGGTGCGGTGCACGCCGCAAGAATTAAAAAAGGAGGAAATATACACCATGAGGACAACGAGTGATCCTATTGCAGATATGCTTACGAGAATTCGTAACGCCAATACTGCGAAACATGATACAGTGGATGTTCCTGCATCGAAGATGAAGATCGCGATCGCGGATATTCTCGTGAACGAGGGTTATATCGCAAAGTATGATATCGTGGAGGATGGCAGCTTCAAGACCATCCGCATCACCTTAAAGTATGGTGCAGACAAGAATGAGAAGGTCATTACAGGGCTTAAGAGAATTTCCAAGCCGGGTCTTCGTATTTATGTGGGCAAGGATGAGCTTCCGCGTGTGCTTGGCGGACTCGGGATCGCGATCCTTTCTACGAACCAGGGCGTCATTACAGACAAGGAAGCGAGAAAGCTTCAGGTCGGTGGCGAAGTGTTAGCGTTTGTTTGGTAAGAATGTAAAATATAGGAGGTACGGGCATGTCACGTATAGGAAGAATGCCAATCGCAGTGCCGGCTGGCGTCACAGTCGATATTGCAGAAAATAATCATGTGACTGTAAAAGGTCCGAAGGGAACTCTGGAGAGAACCCTTCCGTCTGAGATGGAGATCAAATTAGAGGGCAGCGAAATCATCGTTACCAGACCGAACGACTTGAAAAAGATGAAGTCTCTGCACGGTCTGACCAGGACCCTGATCAACAACATGGTCGTTGGTGTGACGAATGGATATACAAAGGAGCTCGAGGTGAACGGCGTCGGTTACAGGGCTTCCAAGTCCGGCAAAGTCCTGACGCTGAACCTGGGATATTCCCATCCGGTTGAGATGACGGATCCGGAGGGACTGGAGTCCAAGGTAGATGGAAACAAGATCATCGTGTCCGGTATTGACAAGGAGAAGGTCGGTCAGTACGCGGCGGAGATCAGAGACAAGAGGAGACCGGAGCCGTATAAGGGCAAGGGTATCAAGTACGTGGACGAGGTCATCCGGCGCAAGGTCGGTAAGACCGGTAAGAAATAAGGGAAGGAGTGACAGGAAATGGTTAGTAAGAAATCAAGAACGGCAGTTCGTGAAAATAAGCATAAGAGAATCCGCCATCATCTTGCAGGAACTTCTGAGAGACCGCGTCTGTCTGTGTTCCGCAGCAATAATCACATGTATGCGCAGATCATTGACGACACAGTGGGGAACACGCTTGTCGCTGCATCCACGCTGGATAAGGATGTAAAGGCGGAGCTCGAGAAGACGAACAACGTCGAGGCGGCGGCACATCTTGGGACAGTGATCGCGAAGAAGGCGTTAGACAAGGGCATCAACACGGTTGTCTTTGACAGAGGCGGCTTTATCTATCAGGGAAAAGTAAAGGCTTTGGCTGAGGCAGCAAGGGAAGCCGGATTAGAGTTCTAGGCTCATTCATTTAGGAGGAAGAAGCATGAAACGTGAAATAATTGATGCTAGTCAGTTAGAACTGGAAGAGAAGGTAGTGTCAATCAAACGTGTAACAAAGGTCGTAAAGGGTGGACGAAACTTCCGCTTTACGGCTTTGGTCGTTGTCGGCGATGGCAAGGGTCATGTTGGTGCAGGTCTGGGAAAGGCGGCTGAGATCCCGGAGGCTATCCGCAAGGGCAAAGAGGATGCAATGAAGAAGCTCATCACGGTGAAGCTGGATGAGGTGGACAGCATTACGCATGATGTGACGGGAAAGCACACGGGAGCTTCCGTTCTTTTGAAGAAGTCTCCGGACGGTACCGGTATCATCGCAGGCGGTCCGGCACGTAATGTATGCGAGCTCGCAGGAATCAAGAATATCCGTACCAAGTCCTTAGGATCGAACAATAAGCAGAACGTTGTCCTGGCGACGATCAACGCACTGGGACAGCTGAAGTCCCCGGAAGAGGTTGCGAGACTGCGCGGCAAGTCCGTGGAAGAGATCGTAGGTTAAAGAGGGCAGACCGGAGGTAAGGAAAGATGGCAGAGAAAAAGTTAAAGGTAACACTTATCAAGTCCACGATCGGTGCGGTTCCGAAGAACAGGAAGACCATCGAGGCGCTCGGACTGACGAAGCTCCACAAGACCGTAGAGCTGCCGGATAACGCAGCTACGGCAGGTGCGCTCCGCAAGGTCGCGCCGTATGTGAAGGTAGAAGAGGCATAAAGATCAGGATAAGGAGGTGTCACAATGGACTTATCAAATTTAAAGGCAGCGCCTGGTTCCAGGCAGGGAGATAGATTCAGAAAAGGACGCGGACACGGTTCCGGAAACGGAAAGACCGCCGGCAAGGGACACAAGGGACAGAAGGCACGTTCCGGAGCGCCGAGACCGGGATTCGAGGGCGGTCAGATGCCGCTGTACAGAAGACTCCCGAAGAGAGGCTTTAAGTGCAGGAACTCCAAGGAGATCGTCGGACTGAATCTCTCTGTGCTGGAGGCGTTTGAGAACGATACGGTTGTCTCCGTAGATACGCTCATCGAGGCAGGCATCGTAAGGAATCCCAGGGACGGCGTGAAGATCCTGGGAGGCGGCGAGCTTACCAAGAAGCTTACGGTTCAGGCAAATGCATTTAGCGAAAGCGCAAAGGAAAAAATTGAGGCGCTTGGTGGAAAAGCAGAGGTGATCTAATGCTGGAAACACTCCGTAATGCGTTTAAGATTAAGGATATCCGCAATCGCATCGTATTTACGTTTCTCATGCTGATCGTCATCCGAATCGGAAGTCAGCTTCCGGTTCCGGGCGTGAACGGTCAGGCATTTGCACAGTGGTTTGCAAGTCAGACGCAGGATGGAATGGGGTTTTTTGACGCGATCACAGGCGGATCGTTCTACAATATGTCCATCTTTGCATTGAACATTACCCCTTACATCACCTCGTCCATTATCATGCAGCTCTTGACGATCGCGATTCCGAAGTTGGAGGAGATGCATCGTGACGGGGAGGAGGGGCGCAAGAAGATCGCGGAGATCACCCGATATCTGACGGTAGCGCTTGCGTTGATCGAAGCGACGGCGACGACGATCGGATTCCGGCGCGGAGGTTATCTGCGCGCGACGCAGGGCGCAGAGGGTGTGCTGACGATCATCATGGTGATTTTTGCTCTGACGGCAGGTTCTGCCATCCTGATGTGGATCGGTGAGAGAATTACGGAAAGAGGCGTCGGGAACGGGATCTCTATCGTGCTGACGATCAACATCATTTCCCGGATGCCAAACGATATCGGCGCGCTGTACGATCAGTTCGTTGCCGGCAAAAATGTGCCGAAGGCGATCCTGGCGGCGGTCATCATCGTTGCGATCATCGTTGGAATGGTGCTGTTCGTTGTCGGCTTACAGGGCGGCGAGCGCAGGATCCCGGTACAGTATTCCAGAAAGATCCAGGGAAGAAAGCAGGTTGGCGGACAGTCGACGCACATCCCGCTGAAGGTAAACACGAGCGGCGTGATCCCGGTCATCTTTGCACAGTCTCTGCTGCAGACGCCGGTCATCATTGCAAGCTTTTTTGGGGCGGGAGACGGAACAGGCATCGGCAGCCAGATCTTACGCGGAATGTCACAGTCGAACTGGTGCGATCCCAATGCGCCGGTTTATTCGATCGGTCTGGCAGTCTATATCGTTTTGATCATAGCGTTCGCCTATTTCTATACGTCCATTACGTTCAATCCGCTGGAGGTCGCGAACAATATGAAAAAAGCGGGAGGCTTTATTCCAGGCATTCGTCCCGGCAAGCCGACCAGCGATTATCTGAACCGGATCCTGAACTATATCGTCTTTATAGGGGCGGTCGGACTGGCATTCATCGCGTTTGTTCCGATCTTCTTCAACGGCGTGTTCGGCGCGGACGTGTCCTTCGGCGGCACATCCATCATCATCATCGTCGGAGTTGTGATCGAAACCTTAAAGCAGATCGAATCGCAGATGCGCGTACGCTACTATAAAGGATTTTTAAATGACTGACCCGGTGAAATAGCCGGACGAATCGCAGAACGCTGGGCTTCTTGTAAGTTCAGCGTTGCTTCGGTTATGCAAACCCTGCAAAATCAATCAAAAAAGGAGAGGTATTATTTATGAAGATCATTATGTTGGGCGCCCCGGGGGCAGGAAAAGGGACACAGGCAAAGCAGATCGCAGATAAGTACACGATCCCGCACATTTCTACGGGCGACATCTTCCGTGCGAACATCAAGAACGGAACCGAGCTTGGCAGGAAGGCAAAACAGTATATGGATCAGGGACTTCTGGTTCCCGATGAGTTGACCTGTGATCTTGTGATGGACCGCATCGGACAGGCGGACTGCGCGAACGGGTTTGTCCTGGACGGATTCCCGAGGACGATCCCGCAGGCGGAAGCCCTGACGAACGCTCTTGAGAAAATTGGACAGACGATGGATTACGCGATCGACGTGGATGTGCCGGATGCCAATATTGTGGAGCGCATGAGCGGCAGGCGCGCATGTCTGAACTGCGGTGCGACCTACCATATCGTCTCCATTCCGACAAAGGTGGAGGGGATCTGCGACCGGTGCGGCAGCGAGGTCGTGCTCCGCGAGGATGATGCGCCGGAGACCGTGCAGAAGCGCCTGGCCGTGTATCATGAGCAGACGCAGCCGCTCATCGACTACTATCAGAAGCAGGGCATCTTAAAGTCTGTAGACGGCACACAGCCGATGGAGAAGGTTTTCGCGGACATCGTGGCGATCTTAGAGGCATAGCATATGGCAGTAACCATCAAATCCCCCAGGGAGATCGAGCTGATGCGGGAGGCCGGAAGGATTCTTGCCAGGGTGCACGAGGAACTGGGAAAGGAACTACGTCCCGGGATGTCCACGCTGGATGTGGACCGTCTCGGGGAGGAAATGATTCGGAGTTTTGGTTGTGAGCCGTCGTTTAAGAACTATCAGGGCTATCCGGCATCCGTCTGTGTCTCTGTCAACGAGGAGGTCGTACACGGTATTCCCTGTCGGGAACGCATCCTTCAGGAGGGGGATATCGTGAGTCTGGATGCGGGTGTGATCTATAAGGGATATCATTCCGATGCGGCGAGGACACACGGAGTCTGTGAAATCTCAAAGGAAGCGGAGCTTTTGATCGAGCGGACGAGACAGAGCTTTTTTGAGGGGATCCGGTATGCGAGAGCAGGATGCCGTTTGCATGAGATCTCACGTGCCATCGGTAATTATGCCGGGAGCTTTGGATACGGAGTCGTGCGGGATCTGTGCGGTCACGGGATCGGTTCCCATCTCCATGAGGATCCGGAGATCCCCAACTATAAGCAGTTTCGCAGAGGGATAAAGCTCCGCCCCGGAATGACACTGGCGATCGAGCCGATGATCAATCTGGGAACGGCGGATGTGGTGTGGATGGATGACGACTGGACCGTTGTCACAGCGGATCTGTCCCTCTCGGCGCACTATGAGAACACGGTGCTGATCACAGGGGGAGAGCCCGAGATCCTGACGCTCACGGAGAGTGAGAAAAAAGCCGGGCGGGCAGCCACACAGTGATTCGGGGGAAGAAGTATGAGCATAGAATTTGCGAAGTCCCTCTCGGGGCATGACAAGGGTCAGTATTACCTGATCCGAGGGCAGGCGGAGTCGTTTGTGTATCTGGTCAACGGCACGACGAGACCGCTCGCGGCGCCTAAAAAAAAGAATGTCAAACACATTCAGCCTGTGAAGCGGCTTCCCGCGGAGGTGCTCGCCTGCCTGGAAGACGGGCTGACAGATGTAACGATAAAGAGAGCAATCAAAACCTATGAGCGCCTTTTAAGCGGCGCGGAGAATCATTGACAGGAGGATTTCATTATGTCAAAAGCAGATGTGATCGAAGTGGAAGGAACGGTGGTGGAGAAGCTTCCGAATGCTTTTTTCAAGGTGGAACTGGAAAATGGACACCAGATTTTAGCGACCATCAGCGGAAAGCTCCGCATGAATTTTATTCGCATTCTTCCGGGAGATAAGGTGACGATCGAGATGTCGCCCTACGATCTGACAAAGGGCAGGATCATCTGGCGCGATAAGTAGAGACAGGGTATAAATAAATGATTGACTTTCATAGGTGCCCATGCTATAATGCTAGACGGACACTTTTGGATAGTGCCTTTTTGTGCGTAAAAATGCAGAAAAAGAGCATGCAGAGAAAGGAGGATTCGCTGTGAAGGTAAGATCGTCTGTGAAGCCTATTTGCGAGAAATGCAAGGTTATCAAGAGAAAAGGAAGCATCCGGATCATCTGTGAGAATCCGAAGCACAAGCAGAGACAAGGGTAACGCTGTCCTCTGTCTGTGAGACAATTTCATTATGTGCGGCTGCAGTGGAACGCCCGGACGGGTTGTTGCACTGTTATCATATGAGACAGCAGGGATAGCTGCCTTTTCGCGTCTGCATACCGAGGATGCGATGGGAATCATCCAAAATAGAGAGGGATCGCAAAGGCACACATTTCAGGCCGGATGACAACGGAGCTGCCGCAGCGTATTCTTCGAGTGTTTCGCGTTTGGCGCGGAACGATAAGCCATGACGTCGAAGTGGCTTGCGCGGATTTATACATTAATTTAAGAAAGAATTGTAAATGATTATGGAGGTTCAAAGCACATGGCTCGTATTGCAGGTGTAGATTTACCAAGAGAAAAACGTGTGGAGATCGGTCTGACCTATATCTATGGGATCGGCAGAACAAGCTCGAACCGTATCCTTGCTGAGGCAAAAGTAAATCCGGATACGCGTGTCCGCGATCTGACGGACGATGAGGTGAAGAGGATCAGCGCTGTCATCGACGCGTCTCAGACCGTAGAGGGTGATCTGAGAAGAGAGATCGCCATGAATATCAAGAGACTTCAGGAGATCGGATGCTATCGTGGGATCCGACACAGAAAGGGACTTCCTGTGCGCGGTCAGAAGACGAAGACCAATGCGCGAACAAGAAAAGGTCCGAAGCGGACGGTTGCGAACAAAAAGAAATGATTTTCTTTTGGATGCATGTTTGGGAACAAGACGTAGTAATCATTATTTAGAGAAAGTAGGTTAGTTCAGATATGGCTAAGGTTACGAAAAAGGTGACAAAAAAGCGTGTAAAGAAAAACGTTGAACGCGGACAGGCACATATTAATTCTTCCTTCAACAATACGATCGTAACGATCACGGACGCGGAGGGGAATGCTCTTTCCTGGGCAAGTGCCGGTGGTCTGGGATTCAGAGGTTCAAGAAAATCTACTCCGTATGCTGCGCAGATGGCGGCAGAGACGGCTACGAAGGCAGCGCTGGTACACGGTCTGAAGACCGTAGACGTCATGGTAAAGGGACCGGGCTCCGGCCGCGAGGCAGCGATCCGTGCGCTCTCCGCATCCGGTCTTGAGGTCACGAGCATCAGGGATGTGACGCCGGTACCGCACAACGGATGCCGCCCGCCGAAGCGCAGAAGAGTATAATGAGGAGGTAGAGTCGAGATGGCAGTAAATAAAGTTCCTGTTCTGAAAAGATGCAGATCGCTTGGTTTAGAGCCGAGTTATCTGGGATATGATAAGAAGTCCAAGAGACAGCTGAAGAGAGCGAACAAGAAGATGTCCGAGTATGCGGAGCAGCTTCGCGAGAAGCAGAAGGCGAAGTTCATCTACGGCGTGCTCGAGAAGCCGTTCCACAATTACTATGAGAAGGCGGACCGCATGAAGGGCATGACAGGTACGAACCTGATGACGATGCTCGAGTCCAGACTGGACAATGTGGTGTTCCGCATGGGATTTGCCAGAACAAGAAAAGAGGCAAGACAGATCGTGGATCACAAGTTCATCCTGGTGAACGGCAAGCAGGTGAACATCCCGTCCTATCTGGTGAAGGCAGGCGATGTGATCGAGATCAAGGAGAAGAATAAGGGTCTTCAGAGAATGAAGGATATCATGGAGACGACCGGAGGAAGACTGGTTCCGGATTGGTTGGAAGTCGATGCTGAAAAGCTTCAGGGTACTGTGAAGGAGCTGCCGTCCAGAGAGCAGATTGACGTACCTGTGAATGAGATGCTTATCGTCGAGCTGTATTCTAAGTAAGCATGAGTAAGAGTAGTATGAATAGGCAAATTACCCGATAAGGAGGGATTTTGTAGTGTTCGATTTTCAAAAACCAAAAATTGAGATCGCAGAAATTTCGGAAGACAGAAAGTACGGGAAGTTTGTTGTAGAGCCTCTGGAAAGAGGTTACGGTACGACTCTTGGAAATTCTCTGAGACGAATCATGCTTTCTTCGCTGCCTGGCGCCGCAGTCAGCCAGGTCAAGATCGACGGTGTGCTGCACGAATTCAGTTCCATTCCGGGAGTCAAGGAGGATGTGACTGAGATCATCATGAACATCAAAAATCTTGCCATTCGGAACAACAGCTCTACCAATGAGCCGAAGGTCGCTTACATCGAGTTTGAGGGTGAGGGCGTAGTTACGGCTGCGGACATCCAGGTGGATGCAGATATACAGATCCTGAATCCGGATCTGGTAATTGCCAATTTGAACGGCGGTGCGGATTGCAGGCTCTACATGGAGCTTACCATTACCAAGGGAAGAGGCTATGTCAGCGCCGACAAGAACAAATCGGAGGATGTGCCGATCGGTGTGATCGCGATCGATTCCATCTACACGCCTGTGGAGCGCGTGAACCTTCTGGTAGAGAATACGCGTGTCGGTCAGATCACGGATTATGACAAGCTGACATTGGATGTGTTCACCAACGGGACGCTGGAGCCGGACGAGGCGGTCAGCCTTGCGGCAAAGGTGCTGAGCGAGCATTTGAGCCTGTTCATCGACCTCTCGGAGGCGGCGCAGCAGGCGGATGTCATGATCGAGAAGGAGGACAACGCGAAGGAGAAGGTGCTCGAGATGAACATCGATGAACTGGAGCTGTCCGTCCGTTCTTATAACTGCCTGAAGCGTGCGGGTATCAACACTGTGGAAGAGCTGACGAACCGCACGCCGGAGGATATGATGAAGGTCCGCAACCTGGGACGGAAGTCCCTGGAGGAGGTCCTTGCGAAGCTGAAGGAGCTGGGACTCCAGCTCAATCAGGGAGAAGAGTAAATCGCGGCGTTGCCGTGATCTGCGCGAGGGGGCAGAAACAGTAAGTCCGATCAGGCATGGAGTATGTCAGAAACATGAGTGGAAGGTATCAAAAAGGTGTTCGGCAAATAAGTCCAAAGGCGTTGCCGGATATCCCACAAAATGGAGGAAAAGAAAATGGCAAAGTATCGCAAGCTGGGAAGAAACTCGAGCCAGAGAAAGGCTCTGTTGAGAGGTCAGGTGACGGCGCTCATCAACAACGGCAAGATCATTACCACGGAGGCGAGAGCGAAGGAGGTTCGCAAGATCGCTGAGGGACTGATCGCAATGGCAGTCAGGGAGCGCGACAATTTTGACGAAGTGACCGTAAAGGCAAAGGTTGCCCGCAAGGACAAGGACGGCAAGAGAGTCAAAGAGGTCGTAGACGGCAAGAAGGTGACGGTATACGATGAGGTCGACAAGACCATCAAGAAGGATAGACCGTCCCGCCTGCATGCGCGCAGAGAGATGCTGAAGGTCCTCTATCCTGTGAAGGATGTTCCGACAGAGAATGCCGGGAGAAAGAGGAACACGAAGGATGTGGATCTGGTTGCAAAGCTGTTTGACGAGATCGCTCCGAAGTATGCGGATCGCAACGGCGGTTACACCCGTATCGTGAAGATCGGTCAGCGCAAGGGCGACGGCGCGTTGGAAGTGCTGCTGGAGCTGGTATAAAGTTTGGTGAGGACAGTCAGGGTCTGACGGAAGTCAGGTTCTGGCTGTTTTTTGTGGAGTTGATACAAAAAGGCGCAGAGTGTGAGAGGATCGATCAGGAGCGGGAACATGGTGATAGTTTCGCTGAAGAACATAGGAGATATGTTTCGGGAATATTGTGCGGTCTTTGTGAGCTTTTTCCTCGTCCTTTCCGTGACCTTCGGATGCCTGCTTGTTATGAGCGCTTACAATCATGAGCTGTTGGAGCGCGGAAATGCAGTGAACACGGAAGCGAGAACCTATGTGCTCAGGGGAGACATTGCGGCGGGGGAGGAGCGGCAGATGGTAGAGCGGATCTGTGAGAGCCTGCCGGAGCACACCCTGGAGAGCGTGTTATACATTGCCAGGGAGCCTGTGACATGGAACGGGACAGACATTCGGATCGGAATGAGCGCGAGCGTAGACGAGAGGCAGGTCGCATTGGACCGGGGAACGCTGTCATGGTCGGGGACGGACCGTGCCGAAATGATCGTCAACGATCTGTACTATCGGTCGTCAGGGGCAGCGGAGGGAATCGACGATACCGTGCAGCTGGACGGGACAAAGGTCGTTATCCGTGCGATCGGTCATCTGAGAGATGCGGCGCTGGATGCGATCGTAAATCCAGCCGGGTACCGCAGCCTGCAGACGGATACATCGGAGATCCATATGGTGTGGGAGAGGAGGCTGTCTGCGAGCGAGCAGGAACGGCTGACGCAGGCGTCGGGCGATTCCTATACATGGGAGATGCCGGACAGATACCATACGGCGACGGCCAGCCAGTTCCTTCATCGCCTGCTTCTGGTCGGGGGAATGCTTTTTCTCGCGGTCACGAACGTCATGGGTCTGTACCGCTATCTGATCATGCGCCGCAGGAAGGAATTTCTGATCTATCGGATCTTTGGGATCGGCAGGGGGAAAATGGCAGGCATGATACTGACGGAGCTGCTGCTGTTGTCCACAGCGGGGTATCTGCTGGGGGCAGGCGGCGCCGCCCTGCTGCTGCGATGGTTCGGGGGAAGCCTTTGGACCAGGGTGGATATAGGGCTTTTTGTCCGGGATTATCTTGCCGGAACGGCAAGCGCCCTGGTTTCAGCGATCCCGGTCCTTCGGATGACAGGAACACATCGGCTGGCGCAGAAGTACGGCAGAGAGGAGATGCGCTGATATGGGAAGGTTACGTTTGCTGTGCGCGATCCTTTGGAACGAAAAATGGATGCGGCTGTACATGGTGGCGCTCACGCTGCTGCTGGTCGTCTGTGCCGACATTTCGATATCTCTGCTGAAGGAGGAATATGAGCTGGAACAGATCGGGGAAGTATGCGATTTCTCTGACACGGCTTATTTTTCCTGGGGCGGTACGGTATCGCCCCTGACGCAGGTGGAGGAGAGACGGGAGTGCAACGCCCTGCTGGATGAGTTGGAGCAAAACGGAGCCGGCGTGGGGGAGATCGCGTGTGTGAATACCTACTGGGACGAGGCGCGGCAAAATGTGATGCTGTTCCGCTATGATGAACAGATCATTTCCCATGTGAAGCTTCCGCTCTCGGAGGGGAGCTGGCTGGACGCGGACGGGACCAATGAGGTTGTGCTCGCCTATCCCTATCGCTGGCGTTACAGGGTCGGGGATGAGATCCCGTTTGCTTTTGGAGGAAGCGACGGAAAGACACACAACGCCAGGCTCCGGGTGGCGGGATTTCTGGCAAAGGAGTGTTATGTGATGTATTTCAACAGCTCCGGCTATGTGGATGTGGGCGATCTGATCCGTCCCGTACAGGACGCGGTCATCACAAACGGCATCTGTGACGATACCGGGAGGAGCTGCACCTTTTCCGGCAGCGCAGGGTGTATGCTGTACGGCGTGCCGGAGGATAGCGAACCGGCAAGGCAGCTTTCCCGCTTCGGCGCCCTGACCGGTATGGACGAGGTTGCGCGGCGCTATGTAAAGAACGCTGACGGGCGGCTCAGGGAACAGCTTCTGCTGGAGGCTGTGCTGGTACTTTTGGCTGTGACGGGATTGGGGTCTGCAAATTTTGTCTCCATGTATACCAGAAGAAGGGAGTACGGCATCTATTTTCTCTGCGGGGCGACCGGAAAGCAGGTGATCGCCATGACCTCGCTGGCAAACGGTCTGGTCGTGGGAGCGGTCCTCGCGGCAGTGGATGTGATTTTTCTGCTGCGCCCGTCGCTGCTGCCGGGCTTTGGGCTGCCGCATGTGCTGGTGACCTTCGGGCTTTTTGCCGTGCTGCTTTTTGCCACATCGCTTCCGTTTTACCTTATGATGCAAAGGGAGAGCATCGCAGACCTTACAAGGAGATAGCGCGGTATGATCAGAATGAAGCAGATAGAAAAGCAATACGGAACGGGAAAGAACGCGGTCCATGCTCTTCGCGGTATCGATCTGGATATCGCAGAGGGAGAGCTTGTAGCCGTCATGGGGACGTCGGGGGCGGGAAAGACAACGCTGCTCAACATTATGGGATGCATCGACACGCCGGGGCGGGGGAGCTACCGGTTTGAGGGCGAGGAGCTGACGAAGTATGGCAGCGAAAAGCTTGCAGAGTTTCGCAACCGGAACATCGGTTTTGTGCTGCAGGACTTTGGGCTGATCGGGTATAAAACGGTCTTCGACAACGTGGCTGTGCCGCTGCTGGTCGGAAAGCGGACGGTAAGGGCGGCAGAGCGGAAGCGGGAGGTCCTGCAGGCATTGGAGCGCGTTGGCATGGCAAATCTTGCAAGGCGCAGAGCCTACGAGCTCTCCGGCGGACAAAAGCAGCGTGTCGCGATCGCCCGGGCGCTTGTCAACCGCCCCAGGCTCATACTGGCAGACGAGCCGACCGGAAATCTGGACCGTGGGACATCGAAAAAGATCCTGGAGCAGTTCCTGCGCATCCATCAGGCGGGAACGACTGT